>JAKSJJ010000304.1 GCA_024398335.1 Bacteroidales bacterium
CGCGTCCCAGCCCTTGTACCATTTGCCGTCTTTGGTCAGTTTCTCGCCCGAGAGCGCGACCTGATGATATTTCCCGAAGTAGGACCTATGCGTAGCGTAAACGCTCATTTTAAAGTCCTTTTTGAAACGCGGCGACCAGACCAGGTCGAACTCCGGATGAAGCCCGTAGCCAGCGCCGAGTCTGAGCATCAGCTGAGGATAATCCCCATCCTTAGCCGAAGGCTTTATGTCCTGCAGGTAAGGGATGAACTCATATGCGCCCTTGAAAGGATTGTTGTTGACGGAATACTCGAAATCAAGGTTGAATTTCATCACGCTGTCAGGCACTTCCATGCCCACCGAAGGCTTGGCGATCTCCACGAGCTTTCCCTCGTAAGTCTTGGTGACGTTCACGGTAGGGTCTATGCTCTGCGAATAGGCGGCCAGAGAACAGCTCGCCAAAAGGCTTATAAACAAATATCTAGACGTTCTCATGATTTCTACTTCTTTTGAATTTTAGCGATTCTGTCCTTGACGGCGTCAATCACATCGTCGTCCTTTCCGTCAGGAGTCTCATATCCTTCAAGAATACTGTTGTACGTAGCCAGAGCCTGCCTGCTGTCGCCCTTTTCCGCATAACAGTCACCAAGGACGATGAAAGATTTGGCGAGCCAGTACCTCTGGTCTGTACCCGAATCGGAGAACTTGTAAACAAGCTCCTTGGCCTGGTCGAAATCTCCGTTGTCGAAGGCGTCCTTGACAAGAAGATACATGGCCTCGGCGCCATATACACTGTCCATATCCTGCGACAAAGGATACAACAGAGGAAGAGCCTTGTCGCGGCGAGAGCTCATAAGATAAGACTTCGCCATGGTCCAGTCAGCCTCCTGGGCGAGTTCCCCTTCCCTGCCGACTTCCTTCTTGACATCCTCCGCGGCGGCTATCGCCTTGTCAAAGAGCCTAGCCTTGAAAGCGGAGCGCATCATTCCCTGGCGAGCGAGGGTCTTGTTGCTCGGAATCTTGGCGTTGGCGAGCAAGGACTCATACATGCCATAAGCCTGGGCGTAATCCTGCAGAGAATGAAGCAGAGTAGCGAGGTTAAGAGTAGCCAACTCGAAGTAAGACGGATCCTCAGAGACGACGACGCGGCGATAGAAATCGCATGCCAACTCTTTCTGGTCCAAAGATTTATAGCTGTCAGCCATATAGAAATAGGCCTTAGGCACAAGCTTGCCGTCAGGGTAAGAGCCTATGAAGGACTCCAACGAGGCGATAGCCTTCTGCCAGTCGCCCGAGAGATATATCTGCTCGGCGGCGTTGAAGAGCATCTGCTCTTTCTCCTCGTCCGTCTTATAGCTTGTCATCCCTATCTCGGCGAGATACTCAAGATAACCCTGCGGATCGGCCTTGGACTGGTAGATAGACTCCAGTGCGGCAAGGGCGTCCTCGGCGTAGGTTGACACAGGAAGCAAGGCGACCACACTCTTGTAATAATCTATGGCCTCGCCGTCATGAGAGCGGTTTCTCGCGATCATACCCAGCTCGATAAGCGAGCGTGCCATATAGGTCGTGTCCTTCGCGCTGTCCAGGAGTTTATTGAAGCAATCAGCGG
>JAKSJJ010000305.1 GCA_024398335.1 Bacteroidales bacterium
GGTCTATTGATCCCGACTCGTATTTTGGAGATGCCTTTTTCCTTTGGCCAAAGGACTCTATACGCGGCGGCCTCGCAAAAGACTGTCCCGTCGCCCAGGGGCCATCTTATGATGTCCACGCTGATGTCATATCCTTCGATATAGTCCATGACAAGATGTGGCTTGCCGCTCGAGCGAAGAAGGTTTTCTAACGCCTTTTTGTTCTTTGGGAAATAAACGGTCGAGCCGCTTAGTCCGGTGGCTCTTTTGTATACGACCGGCCAATGCTGGATGTTTTCTATCTGGGAATCCTCGTACATTCTGGGCTGGGGGATTCCGAGCCGCTCCGCCAAGCCACTGCATTTCACTTTGTCGTCGAGAGTGTCAAGTGCCTGGGCCATAGATTCTGCCGGCCATTGGAACATCGGACACGGCATTGTCCGCCCGTGCCTAGCCTGCGCGACATCCTGCCTCTTACCCACAGGCTCCTCTTGACTCAGGGGGTGTACTCCTTGACTTTGGAGCCTCGATTCCGCCAACCAACCCGCCTTGAAAATAGGGATGACCATCTCTGGATGCCATGTCTCGATTGCCCGTTTGAGATTGCGGATGTATCCAGGCTTGTCGTTTCTGACTTGAGTGTCGTCGAATACCTCGACCCGAAGGCCATGCCGGCGCAGTGACTTCGCGACCACTTCACCTATCTTTCCGCCCTTATCGGCGATCAGTATGTCGATTCTTTCCTCGGACATCAGTTTGACTACGGCTCTTCTCAACGCCCGGACAAATTTAGCAAATATTTATGACTGAAAATCTTTCGCCAGCTTTTGACTATGGGTGCGGAAAACCGTAACTTTGCCCCATGCTTAAAGAAATATTATGAAAACTTCTCTGAGAATCTGTTTACTCGCAGTCGTCTCGTCGCTTTTTTTCAGCGTCTGCACCTCTTCTAAGGAATATGAGGTCAGTGGCCCTCAAGGCGGTCTGGCTATGAAAGTGACCCTTCCTAAGGGCTTTGACGCGGCGAAGGATCATTGCCCGATGGTGATACTGATGCACGGGATTTTTTCTAGTAAGGATTTTCTTCCAATGCCCCAGCTGGCTAAGGCGCTCGCGGCGGAGGGTATCGCTTCGGTCCGTTTTGATTTCGGAGGTCATTGGGGGAGCGAAGGGCAGATGGTTAACATGACCATAGCCAAGGAGTTAGAGGATGCGAGGGCCATATATGAGTGGGTGGCGTCGCAGAGCTATGTCTCGTCGGTATCCATCCTTGGTCATTCGCAAGGCGGCGTTGTCGCGAGCATGTTCGCGGGGCAGTTGGCCGCGGAGGGGAAGGCTCCTTCGGCGCTTGTTCTGCTTGCTCCGGGATCGGTAATAAAGGAGGCGTGCCAGGGTGGTCATTTCTTCGGCAATAAGTTCGACCCAGCTGATCCGCCTGAGTATATTAAGTGCTTCGGTTCCTTTAAGTTGGGTAGGGAATACATGCTCTCAAGCCAGACGCTCGAAATCTACGAGACAGCAGCGTCTTATCAGGGCCCATCTTGCATAATCCATGGCAGCGACGACACTACCGTGCCTCTTTGGTGCAGCGAGAAATATGTCGGCATCTA
>JAKSJJ010000306.1 GCA_024398335.1 Bacteroidales bacterium
TACTATGAGAGAGTTTTTTAAAGTACTGAAGCGTTACGCTCTTCCTTATAAAGCATACCTGGCAGGATCTGTTCTGATGAACATACTTTCTGCCGTCTTCAACATATTCTCATTCGCGCTGATCATACCTATACTCCAGATTCTCTTCAAGCTGGACACCACAGTCTATGAATTCATACCGTGGAGCGAGGCCGGCAACGGCTCAAGGCAATTCATGGACATCCTGACTAACAATGCCTACTACTATGTCTCGGCGATGATCGAGACCAAGGGCGGTTCCTTCACTCTGATGATGCTCGGCGTAGCCCTCGGAGTGACTACCGCCCTTAAGTGCTCATGCTACTTCGGAGCGGCGGCCGTGATGATTCCTATGCGAACAGGCATCGTTCGAGACATCAGAACCCAGGTTTACAACAAGCTCATGAGCCTTCCTCTCGGATTTTTCTCCGACGAGAGAAAAGGCGACATCGTAGCGAGGATGAGCGGCGACGTGGGAGAGGTCGAGTATTCCATCACCAGTTCTTTGGAAATGCTCATCAAGAACCCTATCCTCATAACATTCTACTTCGCCACCCTTCTGATAATAAGCTGGAAACTAACGCTTTTCACCGTCACGGTAGTCCCTCTTATGGTTTGGGGCATGAGCGCGTTGGGCAAGACCCTTAAAAAGACCTCTCTCGCGGCCCAGGCACGCTGGAGCGACACAATGTCCCAGCTCGACGAGACCCTGGGAGGACTCAGAATCATCAAGGCGTTCATCGCCGAGGACAAGATGAAAGAACGCTTCAAGGACACCTGCGACGACTTCAAGCGTATACAGAGCAAGGTCTCAATTCGTCAGGCGTCGGCCCACCCCGTAAGTGAGTTCATGGGAACAATCATGATTATGGTGGTGCTCTGGTTCGGAGGCACGCTGATCCTTACCGGCTCAGGTCTTATCGACGCTCCGACATTCATCTACTACATGATTATCCTTTACAGCGTCCTTCAGCCCCTCAAGGATTTCGCCAGGGCAAGCTACAGCATCCCTAAGGGTCTCGCCTCGATGGAGCGTATCGACAAGATTCTTCTCGCTGAGAATAACATCAAGGAGCCACAGGATCCTAAGCCATTGGAGAGTTTTGAAGACAAAATCTGCTTCAGCGGCGTAGGTTTCCGTTATCCGGGAGGAAGCAAGGACGTGCTGCAGGATATAAATATCGAAGTGCCTAAGGGCAAGACAATAGCCCTCGTGGGGCAGTCCGGCAGCGGAAAATCCACTCTTGTCGATCTCTTGCCGCGTTATCATGACGTGCAGAAGGGTCTTATCACCGTAGATGGGAAGGACATCAGGGACGTGCGTATCCGGGACCTCAGGGCATTGATAGGAAACGTCAACCAGGAGGCCATTCTTTTCAACGACACCATCTTCAACAACATAGCCTTCGGCGTAGAGGGAGCGACAATGGAGCAGGTCGTGGCCGCGGCGAAAGTCGCTAACGCCCATGACTTCATCATGGAGAAGGAGGAAGGCTACAACACCATGATAGGCGACCGCGGAGGCAAGCTCTCTGGAGGCCAGCGTCAGCGCATCAGCATAGCCAG
>JAKSJJ010000307.1 GCA_024398335.1 Bacteroidales bacterium
AACAGCCCTCTCGATTTCGAGATATTGGGCCAGACTATCGATGACGCTGTAGGTGAGGCGTTCGATAAATGCTCGAAGATGATGGGGCTCGGTTATCCGGGCGGGCCTGTCGTGGACCGTCTCGCGAAGTTGGGCGATCCTGAACGTTTCAAGTTCGCGAAGCCGCATGTTCCGGGACTTGATTATAGTTTCTCCGGCATCAAGACCTCGCTTCTGTATTTTGTCAGGGACGAGATGGCCAAGGATCCTGAGTTTATGGAGAAGAACAAGGAAGATATCTGCGCCGGTTTCCAGAAGGCCCTTATCGACATCCTTATGGATAAACTGATAAAAGCCGCTAAACAGACTGGCATCAAGGAAGTTACCATTGGCGGGGGCGTGTCCGCCAACAGCGGTCTTCGCTCTCGTATCGAGGAGGAAGGACGCCGCCGCGGCTGGAACACTTATCTGCCTGAATTCAAGTTCACCACCGATAACGCGGCGATGATCGCGATAGCCGGATATTTCCACTATCTCAACGGTGAGAGATGCTCGCTTGACGTCGCTCCTGTAAGCCGCGCCGCCGAACTTTAATCCCCTTAGACTATGAAAGAAATCGAGGTAGCCAAGAAGATTGGAAAACCCCTGACCGACGAGGATGTATTGCCTGTAGCCGCTAAGGCTCTGGGCGTGAAACCTGACAAGGTCGGAGGCTGGAAAATAGTACGTAGAAGCGTTGACGCGAGACAGGATGTCCTATACCGTTACCGCATCGCCGCAGTTCGTCAAGGCGAAGCTTTTGAGGAGTATCAACTTGATGAGTATCAGGACGTAAGCTCTGCGGAGCCGATTGTCGTCGTGGGTGCTGGTCCCGCAGGTATGTTCGCGGCTTTGAAACTGCTCACCAGAGGGCTGAAACCTGTCATCCTCGAAAGGGGTAAAGACGTACACGCCAGAAAGTTCGATATGGCTATTCTCTCAAAGGAGGGAACTGTCAATCCGGACAGCAATTACTGCTTCGGAGAGGGCGGCGCCGGCACCTTCTCGGACGGAAAACTTTTCACCCGTTCCTCTAAGCGCGGCGACATCCGTGAGGTCCTCCATCAGTTAGTGCTTTTCGGAGCGGATCCCGACATCTTGGTGAGCGCCCATGCTCATATAGGAAGCGACAAACTCCCTGTCGTTGTCGAGAACATCAGAAAATGTATCATCGAGCACGGCGGCGAGTATCATTTTGAGTCAAGAGTCACAGATATAGAGAAACTTTCCGACGGCTCATTCAGAGTCAGCGTAAACGGCGGTTTGAAGATTTTCGAGTCTCGAAAGCTTATCTTGGCGACAGGTCATAGCGCGAGGGACATCTACGAGATGTTCATGCGCAAAGGCTGGCCTCTCGAGGCGAAGGGTTTCGCCCTTGGCGTCCGTGTGGAACATCCTCAGTGGCTTATCAATAAGATTCAGTATCACGGTAAGTATCAGCCGTTTATGCCTACGGCGGAGTACTCTTTCGTGACCCAGATAGAGGGTCGTGGAGTCTTCTCGTTCTGCATGTGTCCGGGCGGTATCCTAGTGCCTTCTTCGACGGCTCCGGGAGAGCT
>JAKSJJ010000308.1 GCA_024398335.1 Bacteroidales bacterium
GAGAATATCTTCAAGAAGATTTTGGGATAATGGAGGCGATCAAAGATACAAAACAGCTGCACGCTATCCTGCTGGACCTCGCGAAAGAGTTCCACGCTATTTGCGTAAGGCATTCTATCCCATACTACATGCTCGGAGGGACCATGCTCGGCGCCGTGAGACATAAAGGATTCATCCCCTGGGACGACGACATGGACTTCGGAGTACCGAGGAAACATTTCGCCAGCCTCGCGGCCCTGCTCGAAAAAGAGCTGCCCGCCCACGCCGGAGTGCTCACAATCGACAACTCAGACGCACTTGAAAGCGATATCATAAAGATTCATGACTCCCGCACACTCATCCACGAACGCCTGAAAGAGAATGTCAAGCAAAGCTACGGAGTCAATATCGACATCTTCCCTCTGGACAGGACGCCTTTCGCCCCCGGATCGTCCCAGGGAAAGAAAATAGGCCTTCTGCTCGGCATCGAAGGCTATAGGTTTCAGAGCATGAAATCCCGCCCTTTCTCAAGAAAGATTGTGGCCGCCGCTATTAAAACCTTGCTCTTCCCGCTAAGGAAAAAAACGCTGATAAACTATATCAACCGCCATCTTATCTGCAGCGAGGGCGAATACATTGCGAACCATTACGGAGCATGGGGCGACAGAGAGACAGTAAGGGCGGAAGTGATGGGAGAGGCTGTCCTCTACCCTTTCGAGGACACGGAATTTTACGGATTGCACGACCCCGACGCGTACCTTTCAAGCCTTTACGGCGACTACATGCAGCTGCCGCCTGAGGATAAAAGACATCTTCACATAGACGGAATGTACCTTAAATGAGAACGATAAAATCCATATACTATCATAATCCATCGCCTCAGGCCTTGGAGCAGATGATCGTATGGATCAAGTCAAAAGGCTATCGTTTCATCAGCGACGACGAGCTTTACTCCATACTGAAAAGCGGAAGCGAGCCTAAGGAGAAACTGGCTTTTCTCAGTCTTGACGACGGATGGAGGACAAACCTGGACCTGCTCCCGGTAATCGAGAAGCACGAGGTTCCGATGACTGTCTTCGTCCCGATAGAGCCCCTGGCGGAGGGAAATTATTGGTGGGAATACGTCAGCCCGGACGAGGAAAGATACAAGAAAATGCCTCACGCAGAGTTTACAACAGAAATTCAGAAGGCAAAGAAGACTCGCCAGCTTGAGAGAAGCTGCATGAACGAAGACGAATTGAGACTTTTCGCCTCCCATCCTCTTGTATCTATCCAGGCCCATACCATGAGCCACCCTATACTGCCCAAAGTCAGTCAGGAGACTCTGGAATACGAGCTATCCGAGTCCAAGAAGCGCCTTGAGTTCCTTATCGGAAAGCAAGTTCGTTTTTTCAGTTATCCGAACGGCTCATTCGGGAAGCGTGAGATCAAGGCCGCCGCGAAATATTTTGACATGGCCTTCACAATAAAATGCAGGCACATCGCTCCGGGAACTGACATTTATCAGGTGCCACGCATCGGACTCGGAGGCTACAGCTTCTTTATGGACAAGATCAAATATTGGAGGCTCTGGCTCGCCGCGAGGGAGT
>JAKSJJ010000309.1 GCA_024398335.1 Bacteroidales bacterium
CATATATCGAGATCCTCACCGTTGACCAACTCCGTGAGGCTATCAAGACAATCTTCGCCCGCAAGGGTGAGCAGATTGTGGAGACCAACCTGAAGGCTTTCGACGCCGGCGTGGCAGCGGCCAGATAGTTTTTTTAGAGAGGAGAGTTTAGAGATGAGAGATTAGAGAACGCTGATATGTGAACCCTATTATCAGATTTCTTACCTCATACTCGTTTCTCTCCTCTCTAATCTCTAAACTCTAATCTTTCAATAAAAAATGGATGTAAAATCAGAATACCTGCACCCCGAGTTTGAGACTATGAGTGTGGAGCAGATCAGGGAACTTCAGTTGAAGAGGCTTCAGGATACTGTAAGGCACTGTATGAACTCGGAGTTTTACAAGAAGCGTTTCGAGGAGATTGGCCTTAAGCCAGAGGACATTAAATCTCTCGACGACCTCAGGAAAATACCTTTCACCACCAAGCAGGACCTCCGCGAGACTTATCCTTTCGGTATGAGGTCGGTGCCTTTGACCCAATGCGTGCGTCTGCACTCGTCGTCAGGCACCACCGGAAATCCTACCGTGATTCTCCATACTCAGAAGGATCTCGACGAATGGGCAAATGCCGTTGCGCGCTGTCTGTGGATGGTGGGTCTGAGGCCTGACGATGTGTTCCAGAATTCGTCGGGCTACGGAATGTTTACAGGCGGTCTCGGTTTCCAGTATGGCGCCGAGCGTCTTGGAATGCTCACCGTGCCTGCCGCCGCCGGTAACACCCTGCGTCAGATAAAGTTCATCAAGGATTTTGGAACCACAGCAATACACGCCGTGCCAAGTTATGTAACCCGTATCAAGGAGGTTATGGATCAGGAGGGTGTGGATCCCCGCCGCGATACCAAACTCCGTGTTCTTGCTATCGGCGCCGAGCCTCACAGCGAGGAGCAGAGAAAGCGTATCGAGGATATGATGGGCGTGAAGGCTTACAACTCGTTCGGAATGAGCGAGATGTGCGGTCCTGGCGTGGCTTTTGAGTGCAAGGAGCAGAACGGCCTCCACATTTGGGAGGATTACTATATTGTTGAGATCGTAGACCCTGATACTCTGGAGCCTACACCCGAGGGCGAGATTGGCGAGTTGGTGCTCACCACTATCAACCGCGAGGGTATGCCGCTTCTCCGCTACCGCACACGCGACCTCACGAGGGTTCTCGGTCACGACTGCAAGTGTGGCCGTCATCACCTCCGTCTCGACCGTATGAAGGGTCGCTCCGACGATATGATGGTGCTCCGTGGTGTGAATATCTTCCCTATTCAGATTGAGAAGATTTTGCTGAATTTCAAGGAGTTGTCAACCAATTACCTGATAACCCTAACCACCGACGGCGACAACGACAATATGACCGTGGAGGTGGAACTCGACGAACTTTTCACCGACGATTACGCCCGTCTTCAGCAACTCACCAAGGATATCACCCGCGCCCTCAAGGACGAGATTCTCCTTACCCCACGCGTAAAACTCGTGGCCAAAGGCACTCTCCCCGTATCGGAGGGCAAGGCCGTAAGAGTAGTGGACAAGAGAAAGG
>JAKSJJ010000031.1 GCA_024398335.1 Bacteroidales bacterium
GAGATAACGTGAGATCAGGTGGCTGATTTCTCCGAGGGATTCTTTGGTCTTCTGCTCATAGCGGTCGGGGACGAATGCCAGGATTATGCCGCTTGAGAGTCCTGGGTTCTTGATGAAAAAGAAGGATATGAAGACCATGGCGAACAGGGTCACGAAAAGTCCAGAGGCCGCTGAGGCCACTGAGCCAATGACTCCGGAGAAGGTGGATACGGAGAAAATGTCCTGCACTTGAGAGAATACGGCTCCTTCAACGCTGAAATCCTTGGCGAGACCGAATGTGCGTATGAGACTGTTATTCATGGATTTGAGCGGAGCGCTCATGGATTGGGCGATGTTTGAGACATTGGCTCCCGAGATGTCGCTGATCACGGTTGTGACGACAGGAAAAATGAGCATCACGACTCCCATCAGAAGGGCGAAGATGCAAATAATCGATATCACCGCAGCGACAGCGTCAGGAACACCGTGGCCTTTGACCTTGATTTTCTTCATTCCGGCGTAAAGCGGCTTTGCTACCATGGCGACGACCGCCGCGAGAATGATATAGATCAGCACGCTTTTAAAGTACCAGCATACCGCTCCGATAAGGGTGACATAAATTGCCGTCAGGATAAACCTGGAGAGTCTTTCGCTATATTTTCCTTCCATATATTATTCTATATCAAGCCATTGGATTTCTCCTCCCCAGAGGGTGAGGAATTTTTGTAAACCTTCGTTTGTTATGACGACTGAAGCTGTGTTGTCGCAAGGGTGGAAACTTATTTTCGGAGCGTTTTTCAGACGGGCGTCAAGGTAGAGTTTCACCCTATGTCCGTTTTCGAAAAGTTCCTTCGGATCAGCCTCGAAAGGAGGTATGTCGTTTATCAGCCCGAAAGGGGAGACAGATCCCGGGCGTAGGCCCAGGCAGCGGCTCATTCTTTCCGCTGAGGCGAAGGAGAGCTTGCCCTGGTGGAGCTGGTGCTCAAGGGCGTGGATGTCCAGCTCGCTGTGGCACTCCAGACTCACAAGGTAATGGCGGTTTCCCTTATGGTTGCGCATGAAGATGTTCTTGCAGTGAACGGCGTCTATGTCCTTCCAGTACTCCAGGGCTTCTTCTATCGTGAAAAGAGGCGGGTGGAAATGGATCTGGTACCAGATGCCGTCGCTCTCAAGAAAATCCCGGACCTTTCTCATAGGACAACGGGCGCCTCTGGAGAGGCTGAAAAGCGCCGCGGGAAGGTGACAGTAGCCGTCAGGGTTCTTGTCAAGGTACGCCTGGTGGTATTCTTCCGCCGGATAGTAGCAGCGCAGAGGCTCTACTTCAACAGCGAGAGGCTCGCCGGCTTTTTTCTCCTCGCCTTCGTAGATGTATCTGATGACTGGCAGGTCCGCCGGGTCAGTATAGTAAATACCTGTGCGATAGCGTGTCCCGCAGTCTTCTCCTTGCTTATTGACACTCACGGGGTCTATGGCCTTGAAATACATTTCAAGCAAAAAAGCGAGAGAAAGCTGCTCAGGGTCATATTTTACAAGGACAGTCTCGGCGTGTCCTGTGTTGTCTGTATAGACTTCTTTATATGAAGGGGCCTCCACAGACCCTTGAGCGAAGCCTGTCTGGGTGAATGTGACTCCGTGTATTCTTTTAAGGAAATGCTCTGCTCCCCAGAAACATCCGCCTGCGAGATATATTTCTTTTTCCATAGTCTAATCTTCTTCAAGGTGGTATTTCAGAAGGCCGCTCACCGGATCAGGGAAATATTCGCCGATTTCGATGCCGTAGCTTAGGGCGAGTGGAGTGAAAACATGTTTGAAGGCATCTCCGAATCCTCCGACGACTCCGACCCTTTCCGACGCCTTGCCATATTGCAGGAGTGTTCCCTCGATGAAATCCCGGAAATTGCCGTTCACGAGCTCTTTGATGTAGGGGTGGAAATAGTGACGGGCGATAAATGGCGCGAGGGACCCTAGGAATGCAGACGGGGCTCCGTCGCTATGATAGACGGCCTGCACTATGTCGCCATAGCCTGTAGGATGGCCTTCGTCGGCGAACTCCCTTACTATCTCCGCCGGGACGCGTCCTTTGATAAGGTCCGCGAGAAATCTCTTGCCTAGAACTGACGCGCTGCCCTCGTCCCCGAGGATGTATCCTCCTGAATTGACGTGGGAGACTATACTCTTGCCGTCCCACTGGCAGGAGTTCGAGCCTGTGCCTAGAATGGCGGCGACTCCAGGACGCCTTCCGCATGCTGCTCTGGCGCAGCCTACAAGGTCGTTCTGTATCTCAATGTCAGCCTTAGGGAAGGCTCCTCGAAGGACGTTCTCTATACCTTCTCTTATTGTGTCGGTCACTACTCCCGCGGTGTAATAATGTATGTTTGTCACCGCCTCCGCATGGAACTCCCTGCAAATCAGCGAACAGGCATCGGAGATGGTATTCAGGACCACCTGGAGGGTCTGGGCGGACACATTTGTGCCCGGAGTCAGCAGCCGTTTGAGTTCGCCGCCCTGATCGGAGATTATCCTCCAGTCGCCCTTAGTGGCGCCGCTATCGGTTATTATCTTCATTTCTTGCTTTTCTTTTTCTTCTTGACGGACCATCCGAAGCCTCCGATGAATTTTCCCAGTGAGAAGTATTCTCCGTGGGAGTAAGCGATCGGACCCGCCGCCGCGAGGTCGAATTTTCCTGTCTGAGGGTCAATGAGCTCCTCATCTACTTGTACGGCCACGACTTCCGCGAGGAACATGTCATGGGTGCCGAGTTCCAGTACCTGGGTGACCTTGCACTCCACGTTGATGGGGCTTTGCTCTATTCCTGGTGCTTTGACTGCCAATGACTTAGAAGGTGTGAGACCGCATTCTTTCCATTTATCGTAGTCCTTTCCGCTTCTGACTCCGCACCAGTCGGTGGCGCGGGCGAGCTTTTCCGTGGTGATGTTGATGACGAATTCTCCCGTGCGGGAAATGATGGCGTGGCTATGGCGGCTTTTTCGTATGGATACATAGCACATGGCCGGGTCGCTGCATACCGTCCCCGTCCATGCCGCCGTCATCATGTTATACTCCTCGGGAGTGTCTCCGCAGCTGACCAGCACCGCCGGCAGAGGGTAGATCATAGTCCCTGGCTTGAACGCTTTCTTCGCCATATTAGCCTACAGATGGAATTCTTAAATATATGCCCTCCGGGCTGACAGGAGTAGGATTCTCACCTTTTCCTGTACACATGATCACCGCCCAGTCATCCCAGAATGTGACCTTGTACGAGAAATAGTACTCCTCGTCATAGTAGTACCGATAATATTCCCCGCCATTCATCATCCAATCGAATCTGTCCGTGAAGCCTTCGCCGGCCCTTTCGCAGTCGATCTCGAAGAGGAAGTCCTCATAATCATCCCCGACGCGGGACACGCTGAGTGTGCCCTGAGGGCCCTCGCCCTGGAATTTGAAGCGGTAGATTCCCGGGAATTCGACAGGCACCTGTGAGAACTCGTACTTAGGCAGGGCTTTTGTCGACGCCGCTTTCAGGACTTTTTCTCTTGCGGGGGAGTCGGCATACGAGATAGCTCCTACAAAGTTTCCTTCTTGAACGCGTCCTTCCAGAGTGTAGAGAACGCCTCCTGTCTGGGTGAAGCCGTAAAAATGCCATGCGCCCCCTTTGACGTAGCCCACCAGTCGGCCTTCCTGCTCTCCCTTATACGCTATTCTTCCCTGCGCGAAGTCCGCCTTTCTCTGGAACTCTACGCTTATATCGCCCTTCGGGCCCTTCCCGCTGAAAGAGTACATGTCGCCCTGATCCTCTCCGTAATAGTGGATCTCACGGCTGTAGATGACTACCAGGTCCTTGTCATATTCAGTGCTTTTGATAAATTCAAGGCTTCCTGTCTTGATCCAGTTGCCGAATGTGTCAAAATCCGAGCAACTCACGTCCTCGGTTGAGGCGAAACCGTCAGGGTCATACAAAGTGACCGTGTACGAATCCACGCCGGCGCTCTTGCCGTAATTGAAGGATGCCTCCATGAGTTTCACGCCGCTTCCTTGCTCGAAAATGTTCATGGCGCTGACCCTGTCTTTGCTGTCCATGACAAGAAGTCCCTCTATTCCTGTAGGGTAGTAAGGAGTGTAGCGGTGTTTTTTCTGCTTGTCGCTGTCGATATAGGTCGAGTCGGCATAAACCAACTGAGTTCCCTCCGCGTTATATACGTATTCTCTTGATGAGACGAGCTTTCCGTCGTTGTCGTAGTTCCAGTACGTGTAATTGCCGCATCCGGAAGAGAAGTCCATCTTCATGCTGGTCTTGTTTCCAGCGCTGTCGTAGGTGTAAGTGTCCCTTGACAGGAGCTTGTCTTCGATGTCATGGCAGCTGAACTCAAGGAGCTTGCCGTTCTGGTCATATTCGTACGAGTAGTACCCGCTCAGGTTGACGTCTTCTCCGAAACTGTACCTCACGCGTGAAGGCAGTCCCGCCTGGTTGAATGTCGTGTCGTAACGCCACTCGTCGTCGAACCCCTCGTCGAATTCTTCAAGTTTCAGGGTGTCTACGGCTGTGAGCACTCCTTTTTTATCAAAGCACAGAGTCACTTCAAAAGGAAGTTCCCCGAAATCAGCTCTGGTAATGACCTCGCTGACAGGACCTTTAAGCCCGAGGGAGCGTGCGCTGGTGCGTCCGATGACATACTTTTCCTTGCCCAGTTCAGGAGCGCTTGTACATGCGACGGCCGCGATCGCCAGAGCTCCGATGAAGAAAATATTTGAAATCTTTTTCATATGCTATTTTTCAGTCGTACAAATATAAATATATTTGCATTCAACAAATCGATAAATATTATGGAAAAGAAACTTTACCCTCTCAAATTCATTCCTATTCCTTCCCGCAGGCCTTGGGGCGGAGATTCTCTCGTATCTTCTCTCGCCAAGAAGTTCGTCGAGACGGACAAGGATGGAAATGAGGTGGTTCTCGGAAAGGATATAAAGATAGGCGAGAGCTGGGAACTCGCGGATATGGGTTTTGAGGACTCGCTCGTCGCTTCTGGATGGCTCGCCGGCAACACTATCGGCGAGATCATGGAGACTTACATGGAGAAGGTCGTCGGAGAAGGCGTGTGGAACTGGTATGGAACCCAGTTTCCGCTTTTGATCAAGTTCTTGGATATCAGAGAGAAACTCTCAGTCCAGGTACACCCTGACGATAAGGTCGCCGAGGAAAGATATGACTCCCTTGGAAAGAAGGAGATATGGTATGTGATGGATGCGGCTCCAGGGGCCAAGGTTTACATGGGATTCAGCCGTGAGACTAGCGCCAGTGAGTTCTATAAAGTATGTAAGGACGGTTCCGCTCCCGAGATAATGAATGTCATCGAGCCTCATAAGGGCGACGCCATACTCGTGACCCCTGGTACAGTGCACGCGGCCGACGGCGGTATTCTTATCGCTGAGATACAGGAGTCTTCCGACATGACTTTCCGTCTTTTCGACTGGGGCAGGGAGAATAATCCCGCTACAGCCCGTCCTCTTCATCTCGAGGAGGCTATCGACATTATCGACTATGGCAAATACAACGAGGCCAATTTCATAAAAGAGGACGGCCAGAGAGGCTCGAAGGTCCTTGCTCAGTGCCCTGAGTTCAAGGTCGTACGTCACCGTGCGGATGCTCCTGTGGCCTTCGCTGATGATGACACTTTCCACGTGTTTATGTGTACGGAGGGTTCTTTCGCCGTGCGTGTCGACGCGGATGGTGACGAACCTGCCGCTTCATACGAGCTCTCAAAGGGCGAGACTATCCTCGTGCCTGCTCAGGTGGGTGAATTCTCTTTGATTCCTCTTGTCGCCGGCGGAGAGGTCGTCGAGGCTACTGTCGAGCGCAGGGAAGAGGTCGATGTTTACATCAACCCGGACACTGAGGCGTTCCTCGAGGGCGAAGATTATGGCGGAATCGAGGATGATGACGAAAAAATTGAAGATTTGCTGTAATATTTTCAATGGAAGTCCGTATAGATAAATACCTGTGGTGCATCAGATGCTTTAAAAGCAGGACAGAGGCTACCGACGCTTGCAAGGGTGGAAAGGTCAAGATCGGAGGCTCGGATGTGAAGCCTTCGACTGTGGTCGCCCCCGGGGACATTATCTCCGTCCGGAAGGGACCTATATGTTCTACATCCAGGGTCATCGAGGGGATAGACAAGCGTCAGGGGGCCAAGACAGTGCCCCTGTATGCCGAGAATCTGACTCCGCAGGAAGAACTGGAGAAACTCCATGCTCCTGTCGAGACATTCTTTCTCAAGCGTGACCGCGGCAGCGGACGTCCGACAAAGAAGGAGAGGCGGCAGATGGAGGGCCTTTGGGACGCTCTTGAATTTGATGATTAGATATTATTGATGGAACCATTCTTAAAACAGGTCGCGAGACATTATATGGAGGAGGGAACGTTGGAGCGCAAATGCTTCGTGTTCCCTTCACGTCGCTCTATGGTGTTTTTCCGGAAATATCTTTCGGAAAGTGTGAGCGCCGGCGCCGCGGGAGCTATTGTCGCTCCTATGCTTATGACAGTGTCAGATTTCTTCGAGAAATCCTCGTCTCTTCGTAAGGCTGACAGGATATCTCAGCTGCTGTGCTTGTACGAGTGCTATAGCGCATTGTACCCCCATGCTGAGAGTCTTGATGAGTTTATCTTCTGGGGCGATGTGATCCTGGGGGACTTCTCGGATGTGGATAAATACCTCGCGGATCCAACCGCTGTCTTTACTAATGTCGCAGACCTGAAGGACCTTCAAGACGATTTCTCTCATCTGTCCCCTAAGCAGAGGGAGGCCCTGGAGCGCTTTACGGGCTATTTTGATCGCCACGTCCCATCAAAGGGCCATACTGACGTAAAAGGCAATTTCGCCAAGGTGTGGAACATACTCGCTCAGCTCTATGTGGATTTTAATGAGTCATTGCGTTCTAAGGGGCTTGCCAGCGAGGGACAGCTGTATCGCTCCTTAGCGGAGAGATGTGACCAGACTCCTGTCGTGGACCTGCTTAGCGGTCGTTTCCCGCATACGGACAAGTTCATATTCGTCGGCTTGACCGCCCCTAACGCGTGTGAGAAAAAGGTGTTCCGCAAGATGAGGGACGCCTCCCTCGCTGAGTTCTGCTGGGATTATTCCGGGGATATGATAAAGGATCCGAAGAATAAGTCCTCTTTCTTCCTTTCAAAGGATATAAAGATGTTCGGGCAGGCCTTTAAGATTGACCCTGACGGCCTTCCGGACACTAAATTCAATGTTGTAAGCGTCTCTTCCGCCGTCGGTCAGACAAAGCTCCTTTCCAAACTGCTGGAAGGTGCGGACGAGAACCAGAGCGCCGTGGTGCTTCCAGACGAAAGCCTCTTGTTCCCTTTGCTTGACAGCGTGCCTGAGGGAGTGGAGAACGTCAATGTGACCATGGGTTGCCCTATGAGCTCAAGCCGTGTCTATTCTTTGATGAGAGACATAGCGCGCATGCAGCTGCATATACGCATGGGTTCGGATGGCTCCGCTTCGTTCTACCACAAGCAGGTCTGGGACATTATAAGCGACGGCGTGTTCAAGCAGCTGACCGCTTCGGATGAGAAAGCCTCAGCTATAATCGCCAAGATAAAGAAAGAGAGGAAGTATTATATCCCGCAGGAGGATCTCCAGGGTCATCCGCTGTTTGACCTTGTCTTCCGTCCTGTCATTGAGGACATGAAGCTCCCTGACGCGGAACAGATAAAGAAGTTCTCTTCCTATCAGGCCCAGATAGCTCTTTTCTTGGGTTCCTCCCTGAAGAAATCCGACGCGTCCCTGCTTGAGATAGACTTCGCTAAGGAGTATTATTGCTCGCTTACCAACCTTTCAAGATACGACCTTGCGGTATTGCCCGCCACCTATGTGAAATTGCTGGATTCTCTTCTTAGATCGGTCAGCGTGCCTTTTAACGGAGAACCTTTGAAGGGACTTCAGGTCATGGGCCCATTGGAGACCAGGCTTCTGGACTTCAAGAATGTGGTGATTCTTTGTGCGAATGAGGGTGTGTTCCCAAGACGCAATGTAAGCTCTTCATTCATTCCTTCAGAGCTTCGAAAGGGGTTCGACCTTCCGACATATGAGTTCCAGGACGCTATGTGGGCTTATTATTTCTACCGTCTTGTATGCAGGGCGGAGAATGTGTGGATGGTATACGACTCCCGCACGGAGGGCATGTCTTCAGGGGAGGAGAGCCGTTTTGTCAAACAGCTCGAGTACCATTTCCATGTCCCTCTGAATCGCTATGTCGCGACTTCCGGCCTCTCCGCCGTCGCGAAAATCGAAAAGCCTCTCGAAAAGGGAGATAAATATCTGGAGACCTTGTCGAAGGCGAGACTGTCGGCCTCTTCTTTGAGTAACTACCTGGATTGTCCGGCGAAGTTCTATTATCGTGTCATCAAGGGCCTCAAGGCAGAAAAGGAGGTAGCGGAGAACCTGGATGCGGCGATGATAGGAAATGTCTATCACAATACTATGAGGGCGTTGTATCTGTCCAAGGAGGACATGCTCTCCAGCGCGCCTTTTGACAAGCTCCGCGGAGGCAAGACTAAAGACATGGAGAGGGTCGATGCCGCCTATCTCCGTTCCTGGCTCACCGAAGGCGGGAAAAAGATAATCCTGGACAGGATAAAATCTTTCATATGTCATGAGTTGGGAACCCCGGAAGTCAAAGGCCGAAACCTTGTCACCGCGAGGGTCATCGAGAAATATGTGATCAAGACAGTTGAAAGGGACCTTGCTCTTCTCAAGGAACAGAACGCCGCGTATTTTGAGATAGTCGGCCTGGAATTGCCTGTGGATGCTGTGCTGGGAGGATTTAAATTCACGGGCGTCATAGACCGTGTGGATAGGGTAGGCGGCTCTCTTAGGGTCGTGGACTATCAGACGGGAAAAGACGCTGATCCGCCAGCGCTCAAGGTGGCTGTCGGGCATGACTCAGCGATAGCGGACAAGGTTTTCTCCGATGAATATAAGGACCGTAAAGCCGTCAAGGCCGTGCTCCAGTTCCATATCTATGACAAGATGCTGCGGGAAAAGAAAGAATTCAGTTCAGAGAAACTGCATAACTGCATGTATTCGGCCTTGAAATTGCTTCAGTCTCCTATCCAGTTCCATGAGGTGTCGAAAGACTTTACCAAGGTTATGGATGAGCGCTTGAATGAAGTTTTTGACAAGATAGCGGATCCTGCCACCGAATTTACCAGGACCTCGGATCTGGAAGCGTGCGGACATTGTGATTATAAGATTCTTTGTGGAAGATGATAGAGATATTGAAAGCTTCAGCTGGTTCGGGAAAGACATTCGCGCTGGCAAAACATTATATAAGTCTCCTTTTGAAATCGGACGACATATATGCTTATAGGCATATACTTGCCGTGACCTTTACAAACAAGGCCACGGACGAGATGAAACGCAGGATTCTCAAGGAACTGAATATCCTGGCGAAGAATCCGTCGGAGTCTGATTATCACGATGATTTCGTGCCGTCTCTTTTCGCTGATGATAAATCTTTGTCAGAGAAGTCTTTATCTGTTCTGTCGGGAATACTCCATGATTATGGGGCCTTTG
The DNA here is from genome assembly GCA_024398335.1 of Bacteroidales bacterium. GTDB lineage: Bacteria > Bacteroidota > Bacteroidia > Bacteroidales > UBA932 > Cryptobacteroides. Next base: position 9,567 of record JAKSJJ010000031.1, read on the forward strand.
CTGTAAGCACTATCGATAAGTTCTTCCAGCAGACCTTGAGGGCGTTTTCGAAGGAGATAGGTCATTTCGCGTCATACCAGATAGAACTTGACCGCAAGGGCTTGGTAGAGGAAAGCGTGGACAGGGTGCTTGACTCCCTGACAGACTCGAAGGAGGATTCGGCCATGCTCAGTTGGATAGCGGATAATACTATCTCCAATATCGAGAATAGGGGCTATTTCAGTCTGGAGGGTTCGCTGAAGGACATGGCGGTGAGGCTGTCAAGCGCTGCCAGAGCGGCCAAGTGCGAGCAGTTCGGTGTGAGTGACGAGGATATGTTCAGCCCTGACGCTGTGAAGGCTCTCTCGGGAGCCTGCGATGATCTGATGGGGGAATTGTCAACCTTTGTAAAGAATGCCGTAAAGAGGCTGAGGGATGAATTGGACGACGCCGGCCTTGACCCTGCTGCCACCTCGAGGGGATTTGTCGCTAAGATTCTGAATAATAATAAGGATGGCTGGGAAAAAACTCCGACAAAGAACGAGATTGATAATCTCTCCGACACGGGTCGCTGGTTTAAAAAGGACGATAAGATATCTCCTTTGAGAGTCACTGCCGGCGTATTGGACGCCGCGGCCGCTTTGGCTGCTTGTTTTAAGGACTCAAATAAACTTTATAACACGGCCAAGATACTTAAAGGGCAGATATATGGCTTCGGTGTCGCCGCTGAGCTCTCCCGTTCTCTGAAGGAACTTCTCGTGGAGAAAAATGTCCTAAGCCTTGATGACACCAATACTATTCTCAGGGATATTATAGACGGTACGGACGCCCCGTTCATTTATGAGAAAATGGGCGTGCGATTCGAGAATTTCCTGTTGGATGAGTTCCAGGACACTTCCAGGATACAGTGGGATAATTTCCGTCCATTGCTTAGGAACAGTATCTCTTCCGGTAACGAGAATCTTATCGTCGGGGATGTCAAGCAGTCTATTTATCGTTGGCGAGATTCTGACTGGAAACTGCTCGGTGAGGAGATACCGAGCGAATTCGGGGAATACCTTGTCAAGGGCAGTTTGGACACCAATTGGCGCAGCCGTAAGAATATCGTGGAATTCAATAATGATTTCTTCCGATTTGCGGCTTCTATGCTGGATAAACTGTATGGGGGAGGGTCAACTACGGTGTCCGGCATGTACTCTGACGTGAAGCAGGAGGTTTCTCCGAAGAAAGATTCGGGGGGGTATGTCAATGTCACTTTGTGCGAAAAGGACCATGAGCCCGAGAGGGTTGTTGAGATTATTAATTCCGCTTTACAGACGGGGTATTCTCTTGGCGATATCGCTATCCTGGTAAGGGGACATGAAGATGGTGGATTCTTGTCTAATTATTTGATAGATAAGGGTATACCTGTCGTGACGGATGACTCTTTGCTGGTACGAAGCGCGGCGACAGTAAAAAGACTGGAGTCGTTGCTTGGAGTAATTGACAATCCCGGAGATTCTTTCGCCCTTACTTTGTCCGAGGAACTGGATATTGAAATCCCGGGTGAATATCATTCCCTGATTGAATTGTGTGAGATTCTGCTTGAGTCATTGAGAAAGAAATTCCCTGAGATCTTCAAGGCGGAGACACTTTATATCCAGTCGTATATGGATAAGCTCAAGGATTTCCTCGCGAATGACGGAAATGAGCTTCACGCCTTCCTGGAGAAAATGAAAGGGGACAAGAGTTATATAAGTTCTCCGTCGAATGGCGATTATGTCAGGATGATAACAATACATAAGTCTAAGGGACTGGATTTTCCTGTTGTCATCGTACCGTTGCTTGAGTCAACAGGCCTTTTCCGCAGCGGGAAATCGTGGTGTAAGCCGGATTTGAGCGGCACTTCGCTCTCAGAGGCCGCGGCTGGAGTCTATGATGTCACCTTGTCGGACCAGAGCGAGGACACTTTTTTCGAGAAGGATTTTAAAGACGAGAAGTTGCTTCAGTATATCGACAACTTGAATATCGCTTATGTTGCCTTTACAAGAGCCGCCCAGGCGATGTTCATAGTCGGGGGATGTCCGGGGAAGAAGATTGAGGACTTCTCAGGTATTATGGATGCTTATCTGCATGAGAAGAACGCCGAAGGCGGTTCGTATTCATTGGGAGAACTGACATACTATCCGTCAAAGAAGTCGGACCAGGAGCATTATGAGCCAATCGATTTTGAGTATGTCTCCGTTCCTATGAACGGACGTCTGGGCATAAGCCGCGACTGCTCTGATTTCTTTGACGACGAAGGAGTCCCTGGTGGGTCGGCCAGGTTAAAGGGTGTGGCCCTGCATTCAATAATGGAAGGAGTCACCGTGCCGGCCGATCTGGATTCGGCGATTGATAATGCTGTTTTCAGCGGAGCGTTGGACGCTCAGACAGCCCAGACGGTAAAGGAAGTGCTCTCCACAAGGATAGCCTCCGCTGCCGCTAAGGGCTGGTTCCCTGATGACGCCTCCCAGGTGTGGGACGAGGTGGACATAATCGCCTCTGACGGAAGCCTTCATCGTCCCGACAGAGTGATTCGTCGCCCTGACGGCTCGGTTCTTATCATCGACTATAAATTCGGCGCCCAGAGGGACTCTTACGAGAAGCAGGTGCGTCAGTACGCCATGCTGTATAAGTCTATGGGATATGAGAATGTAGAGGCTGTGCTTTGGTATGTTTGGGAAGATGTCGAAAAAAAAGTATCTTTGTAAGTTACTA
>JAKSJJ010000310.1 GCA_024398335.1 Bacteroidales bacterium
TGATTTTCAATGGATTACCCTATATTTTTAGCACGAAATTTGACGAAGAACCGCGTCAGCGGGGTATTTTACTCCCGTTTGGCCTCGAACGGACTGTTTGGGAGTGCTAGCGGGGTATTTTACTCCCGTGTGCGTGGACACCTTGATAAAAGGCGATAGGGTAGCCACATCTTCATTATGGAAATCATCTCTGTGATGCCACCAGTAGCCGATCTTGTGGACACCCTCGTGGATACCCTGACGCTTTTTTTGAGGGTAGCCACACCTGGAAAGTGTGTCCTGGTGGCAGGAGGAGGGTCAGGGCTCAGGCTTCGGCGGTCTGCTTCGCTCGGGAAGGAGCCTTGACGTCGCAACTTCTCCTTTTACGGTCAGTCTCCGCGTTGCTCCGACCGACCGTAACGTCGTCAGACAAGCTCCGTCACGAGGCGGCTCCTTCCTGTCGCTTCGCTATCCCGACCGCCTCAATTCGCCCTTCTCCCTCCTCCTGCCACCAGACGGGCCCATCCGTGGAATCTCGGCCGTTCGCAACATGTTTTTCCACCAAACGGACCCATCCGTGGAATTTCGCATGAACGTCCGCTATGCTACACATCATATGGGCGGAGCTTGGATATCTCCTGCAATATCCTTAACTTGCCGGGTGTAATAACAGGCGATGACTATGAATTTTCTCGAAGAAAAGATTCTCAGTGACGGAATTGTAAAGGAGGGTAACATCCTCAAGGTGGACAGTTTCCTTAATCATCAGATTGACATAGAGTTGATGCGTCAGATCGGGCAGGAGTTCCAAAGGCGTTTCGAAGGAGAAAGGATCACCAAGATCCTGACAATAGAGGCAAGCGGTATCGCTATCGCCAGCGTGGCCGCGATGTATTTCAACGTGCCGGTGCTTTTCGCGAAGAAGACCCAGAGCGTGAACGTTGATGGTGACAAATACTCCGCCGAGGCCTTCTCGTTTACCCATAAATGCACAAATAAGGTGTTCGTCTCCAAGAAATATCTGTCCCCGGATGATAGAGTTCTTATAATAGATGATTTCCTGGCGTTAGGTTCCGCTTTAATCGCCCTTACGGACATTGTCGAGCAGGCCGGAGCGACAATCGTAGGAATAGGAATCGCCGTCGAGAAGGGCTTCCAGGACGGTGGAGACATTATGCGTAAGAAAGGTTATCGTCTAGAGTCTATCGCCATAGTCGATCAGATGGATGCCGCCTCGGGAACAGTCAAATTCCGTGAGCAGTAATCTCTGTCTAATTAAAATTGTGTGAACTACCCAAAAGCTATAGACTTTTGGGCTTCTGGCTTCGTAGGCGGTTACCTACCGAAGTAGGTCTTACACTGCCTCCACCAGTGTAATCGACGGTTCCCGCCGATGATTTACTACTCAGTACACGAAGACCTTCGCTCAAGATGTTGACCGCGGCATTCACGTCGCGGTCATGCTTTGTACCACACTCCGGACAAGTCCAGCTTCGATCCGCAAGCGACAGCGATTCGTTCTTCCAGCCACAGACGCTGCAAGTCTTGCTGCTCGGATAGTACCTGTCCA
>JAKSJJ010000311.1 GCA_024398335.1 Bacteroidales bacterium
CTTCCTTTCGGACAAGTAGGCGAAGGGGCTGAGATCATGGACGCCATGCATATCGTGAACGTCAATATCGGCGCCTACGCTAAGATAAAGGGTGTGTCCCGCCTCAGAAACGGCTCCATCATCTCCTCGAAGGAGGCTCCGGTGGAAATAGGCATGAACGTCATCGCTGACGATTTCATCGTGGAGCGGGGCAGTAGCATCGATGACGGGGTGATGATCTCTCGCTGCTTCGTCGGTGAGGCTTGTGTCCTCGGGCATGGCTACAGCGCCTCTGACTCGCTCTTTTTCGGCAATTGCCAAGGAGAGAACGGTGAGGCTTGCGCTTTGTTCGCCGGCCCTTACACTGTCACCCACCATAAATCCACGCTTCTGATCGCCGGCCTGTTCTCGTTCATGAACGCCGGCTCCGGCTCTAACCAGAGTAACCACATGTACAAGCTCGGCCCTATCCACCAGGGTATTCTCGAGAGGGGAGCGAAGACATCGTCCGACTCCTACATCCTCTGGCCGTCCAAAATCGGGGCCTTCTCTTTGGTCATGGGACGCCATGTCAACAATGTTGACACTACGGATCTTCCGTTCTCCTATCTTATTGAACAGCAGGGAGTGACATATATCGTCCCGGGCGTGAACCTCAAGTCCGTAGGTACGATAAGAGACGTGCGAAAATGGCCGGAGAGGGACAGGAGGAAAACCGCCGACAAGCTTGACCAGATCAATTTCAACCATCTCAGCCCATTTACCGTCCAGAAGATGTTCGCGGGAGTGGAAATCCTGGAAAAACTCAAAGAGGCCTCGGGCCACCGTGCGGACAACTATGGTTACAAAAAGGCGATTATACGTAACGCCGCCTTGTTCAAGGGTATCAAATACTACCAGACAGCTATTACGAAATTTCTAGGTAACTCCTTGATTTCCAGGATTCAAGATAAGGACGTGAGCACAGATCAGGCCCTTCGTGAGGCTCTTCGTAAGGACTGTCAAGAGGGTTGCGGCAGCTGGGCGGACATCGCTGGCCTTATAGCTCCGACATCAGTGATTAAAGACGTTTGCGAGGAGGTCGTAAACGGGGAGATAAGTGATTCCATAGCTCTTACTCAGAGGTTCCGTGACATCCATAGTGACTATTATAAATATGAATGGACATGGGCATATGACGCTATAGAGAAGTTCTGGGGTATTGACATGAGCAGTATCACACGCTCCCAGGCCATGGACATCGTCAAGCAATGGAAGAACGCTGTAGTGTCGCTTGACAAGCTTATCTACGATGACGCCAGCAAGGAGTTCGCTTTGACTTCAATGACTGGCTTTGGAGTGGATGGTGACAAGACAACGCGCGACGAGGACTTCAACGCGGTGCGCGGAGGAGCGTTTGACGACAATCAGTTTGTAAGGGACGTTCTCGACCATATCGAGAGGAAGTCGGCCCTTGGTGATAAGATAATCAGTAAATTAAAATAAATATGTGCGGAATTACAGGATATATAGGAAATAGGGATGCGGCCGTTGTGTTGCTTGACGGTCTTTCAAAGCTTGAATACAGGGG
>JAKSJJ010000312.1 GCA_024398335.1 Bacteroidales bacterium
AATGGGATTTGACGGAGTCATCATCACCGACGCTCTTTTAATGGACGGAATCGCCAAAATCTACGGCAAATGGGCGGCGATAGAAGCCTACAAGGCTGGAGCGGACCTTCTTTTAGTCCCGAGAAATCCTCGAGAAGTCATCGAGAAACTATCCTCGATGATAGACTCAGGCGAACTTCCCGTCGAGGACCTGGACGCCCATCTCAAAAGAGTCCTTCGTCTAAAATTAAGGACAATTTACCAAAGGTAAAGGGAACAACTTACCCAAATTTTTATTAAGTTTGCACGGATAACACACGCCCGCGCACGCCGGGCTATGCGCAGACAACACTAAAAACTAATAATATAATGAAAAAATCAGACTACATTCAGCCGTGCGCTGAGCTCTTGTTTGTCGACATCGACAACGACATCTTAGTGACAAGTTCCACCGGAGGAAATGTCTCCGGGGAAGATTTTGAGGACGGTAACGCCGATTTCGGATTTTAATGGAGGACAGCACGATGAAAACAAGAAACTACATTTTCGCGGCAGCCATCACCATTTTCGCCGCTTTTTCATGTCAGAAGGCAGAAATAGAGGAAATCAAGGACAGTATCCAGAGCGAAGGAAATCTCGTCCCTGTAACATTCACAATTACCAACGAGAACACAAAGACTTATCTTGACGGCATGAGCGTCTTGTGGACAGGAGAGGAGAAAGTCGCCGTATGGGACGGCGTAGCGGTGCGTGAGTTCAGCGTCACTCTCGAAGGATCGGACGTCAGCATGTCAGGAGAGGTCGACGCGTCCGCGACCGACCTTATCGCGGCATATCCATATTCAGAGGCCATCAGCGTGAAGGACGGCGTGGTCACCACAAGCCTTAGCGCCCAGCAGAGCCTCGGCACCCAGAGCGTGAGCGACGGAGCCCTTTTGAGCGTAGCTACTTTCACTAAAGGCGAGGACGTGACATTCCGCAATGTCTGCTCACTTTTGAAGGTGACAGTTGAGGAAGAGACAGCCAATCTCAAGGAAATAGTCATCGATGCTCCAGGCATTTGCGGAGAGGTACAGATCGATGCGGCATCGGCTCAAGTCGTCAGCATGGGAGATGCGTCATCTATCCGCGTAAGTCGCTCCGACTCAGAGAACATCGTTCCTGGAGTATACTGCGTCGCTGTCATCCCTGGTCAGTACAAGGCTGGAGAGCTCAAAGTCAGAATGGCATATGCTGACGCAGGCGACGGAGTACAGGCAGGAACCATCGAGCAGGCCGCTGTCACAGGAAAAGACGTCACGCTCCAGCGCAACAAGGCATATGATTTCGCATCAACGACCGCTACCGGCACAGCCGAGCGCCATATACACAACGCCGAGGAGCTCGTAGCATGGAACTCTCTTGAAAGCGGCATGAACACCTACCCTGTCTTCCTTGACGGAGACTGCGACATGAGCGGCAAGCCATGGAAAGACACGGGACTTGCCACCTCTTTCAACGTACAGAATCACAAGATTTACAACTTTTTAACCGGTAACGCGGGCGAC
>JAKSJJ010000313.1 GCA_024398335.1 Bacteroidales bacterium
GGACTATTTAATTAAACATTGGCATATCGACAACAACGCAGTCGCGACGATAGACCCGTCCCTATTGTACAACAGGGAATTCGTGCTTGAGGCGGTCAAGCAAAACGGATATGCGCTTGGATTCGCATCAGATGAACTGTAAAATAATCCTGAATTAATAAAAATCGCAGAAGAAAATAATTAAATCCATTGCGATAAAATCGGGGTGCATGATTTAGAGCAGGGACCACTCCTGCTTTTTTCGCAGCGAATCACACATGCGCGAATCACAAAGGCATAAATATATGAAACTGGAAATAGAGTCTATATAATAAACGTAAATAGAGGTTAAAAACATGATAAAAGACAGGCAAGAAGCGTTGGATTTCATCACATTCGTTTGGAAACCAGAAATAAGTGGCTTGAGAAACAAGATAGGCAAGTCGCTTCTCGGTGACAAAGATTTCGTGCTCGAGGCCATCAATCGTGACGGAGAAGTGTTCAAATACGCATCCGAGGAAATGAGGGCGGACAAAGAGGTCGTGCTCATGGCGGTCAAACGTAGCGGATATGCGCTCGAATACGCATCGGATAAATTCAGGGTCGACAGAGAGGTCGTGCTCGAGGCGGTCAAAAGATACGGAAGAGCGCTCGAATTCGCATCCGAGGAGCTGAGGGCGGACAAAGAGGTCGTCATGGAGGCTGTCAAGAATAGCGGATTTGCGCTCGAATACGCACCTGAGGAGCTGAGGGCGGACAAAGAGGTCGTCATGGAGGCTGTCAAGAATAGCGGATTTGCGCTCGAATACGCACCTGAGGAGCTAAAGGCCGACAGGGAGGTAGTCCTAGAGGCAGTCAAGAAATACGGGGAAGTGCTCCAATACGCTTCGGACGAGCTAAAGGCCGACAGGGAGGTAGTCCTAGAGGCAATGAAGAATTACAGGGGAGCGTTCCAATACGCTTCGGAGGAGCTCAGGGCGGACAGGGAATTCATGCTCGAAATAATCAAGAAGACCAGATTTTTGCTCAGAGACGCATCGGAGGAGTTCAGGGCGGACAAAGAGGTCGTCATGGAGGCTGTCAAGAAAGACGCATTTGCGCTCGCATACGCATCTGAGGAGCTAAAGGCCGACAGGGAGGTAGTCCTAGAGGCAGTCAAGAAATACTGGAATGCACTCGGATACGCATCTGAGGAGCTCAGGGCGGACAGGGAAGTCGTGCTCGAGGCGATCAAAAATGACGGATTGGCGCTCCAATACGCGTCATGGAAACTCAGGGCGGACAGGGAATTCATGCTCGAGGCGGTTAGGGAATACGAATATGCGCTCCAATACGCGGCGAAGGAGCTTAGGGCGGACAGGGAGGTCGTGCTAACCGCGGTCAAGAGTACCGGATGGGCGCTCACATACGCGGCGAAGGAGCTAAAGGCGGACAGGGAGGTCGTGCTCGAAGCGGTCAAAGAAGACGGATGTGCGCTCAAATACGCGTCGGAGGAATTGAGACAAGATCCCGAACTAATCGAGATTGCCGAGAAGAACAAAA
>JAKSJJ010000314.1 GCA_024398335.1 Bacteroidales bacterium
GAATAGGCGCCGGAGACAGAGTGGCTATTTATTCGCAGAACATGCCTAACTGGACAGTGGCATTCTTCGCTACTACCGCCTACGGACGCGTGAGCGTGCCTATCCTGGCGGAGTCTTCCGGCACAGAGGTAGAGACCATACTCCAGCATTCGGAGACCAGGGTTCTTTTTGTGTCCGAGTCGAAAGTGTCTAAACTTTCAGAGGAGGTCTTGAATAGTCTTACTCTTGTGATCAGACTTGATGACCTTAAAGTCATAAGGCAGAAGGACGAGGAGTTCACAGGTCTTGGCTTTGTCAAGGAACCGGCTCCGGATGATATCGCCGGAATCTTCTACACATCAGGAACTACCGGACGTCCTAAGGGTGTCATGCTCAGCCACAGGAACCTCGTGCAGAACGTGAAGGCGGCCTCTTATGCCGCTCCGTTCAAGAAAAAGGTCCGTTGGCTCTCTATCCTGCCCATGGCTCATACATACGAGATGGCCTTCAGCATGCTCTATCCTTTCTATGTCGGAGGCGCTGTCTATTATTTGAAGAAAGCTCCTACTACGACTGTGCTCGCTAAGGCTCTCTCTCAGGTCAAGCCTCATGTCGTCTGCTCGGTTCCGCTTATCATCGAGAAAATCTATAAGATGAGCGTGCGTAAGACTATTGATTCCAGCCGTACTCTCTCTTGGGCGGAGAAACATCTTAACAAGATGCTCTACAAGATGATCGGTCGTAAGCTCAAGCGCTTCTTCGGTGGCCATCTGAAGTTCTTCGGCATCGGCGGAGCGAAGGTGGACCCTACGGTGGAGATGTTCCTTCTTAAGGCTAAATTCCCTTACGCTATAGGTTACGGACTTACTGAGACCGCTCCGCTTATCACCGCGAAGAGTACATGGCACCATCGTCATGAGTCCATAGGTAAGAAGGCGTGGAACGTGGATGTGCGCATCGATGTCACTGACGAGGCCACGGGCGAGGGCGAGATCCAGTGCATGGGTCCTAACGTGATGATGGGCTATTATAAGGATCCTGAGCGTACGAGGGAGGTCTTCACTGAGGACGGATGGTTAAAGACTGGAGACCTCGGAGCATGCGACAAGGATGGATTCTATTACATCAGGGGCCGTATAGGAACCATGATCGTGGGCCCTTCAGGCGAGAATATCTATCCTGAGGAGATCGAGAATGTCATCAACAACATAATCGGCGTCAATGAGTCTCTAGTCGTCAACAGGGACGGAAAGCTCGTGGCTTTGGTGAAACTTGATGAGTCGGTCATCGACTGGGATCATGAGAGAGAGGAGCGTTTCTACGCCAATCTCGAGGAGAAGAAGAGGGAAGTGTTGGAGTTTGTCAACAAGCATGTGCGTAAATCCAACAATATCAACGACGTGCAGATCGTAAGAGAGCCGTTCACCAAGACCGCTACATTGAAGATCCGTCGTTTCCTTTACCAGAAAAAGGACGAGAATAATGAGGCTTAATTCTTTTATATTCGCCGCGGCCGTATTTTGCGCCGC
>JAKSJJ010000315.1 GCA_024398335.1 Bacteroidales bacterium
ATTCCGGCGATGAGGTCTTGTTGAGCCTGATTTCCACGAGGTTGAACACGACACCCTCGACCGATGCCAGAAGCTGTCCGTCAAGCGTCCTTATGACTAGGACCTTCGTGCCCTTCGAGTAGTACTTCCTGGTGGATCCGTCGCAGATGGCGTAGTACCTTTTTTCGTACCTGATGGAGTTGCCATTGTCGACCACCCTCCTGGATATGACGGAAAGCGCCTCGTTTATCTCGATGTCGCTCACCTTTCCCACGAATACGCTCTCATAGTCCTTCGGGTTCCTTGCGAACCTGCTGTTGTAGTCCGGAATGAAGGTGTCGCGGAGATACCTGTTTGCCTCGTCAAGCGTCGTTATGCCCTCGAGCTTGAGTTCCACGGAAAGCCTTGACTGGAAGCTTCCGTTAAGCCTTTCTATCGCTCCCTTCGCCTCCGGAACGGAAGTGGTCCTTATGGATGTCCCGAGCCTGGTGCACGCGTAACTGAACTGCGTCATCGTGTCCTTCTCCTCGTCCTTCCTTGATTTCCGCTCGTATTCGAAGACCGTTCTCCTGTCGGTAAGGAAGCTGTACGGGATGCCGTAGGTCCTGAGTATGGACTCGAATAGCCTGTAGTACCCGTAAAGCGTCTCCTCCCTGTCGAAATAGCCTCCGGTGACGGTGCCCGTCGCATCGTCGACCGAAAGGTGCAGCGTGTTCCTTTCCTCCCCGAACCACACGTGGCTTGAGGCGTCCATCTCTATGATTTCGCCGAAGTACTTGGACTTCTCCCTTCTTGGGTGCGACGACTCCCTTGCGATTTCGGCGCTTGCCTCGGCCTCGATCTCCGCCACGTCGGCTTCCGGCCTCTTCCTCATGAGTTCTTCCATCCTGACCCTTTTCCTTGTCTTCCTCTGCGATTTCGGAGAAAGGATGCCGCGAGCCAGAAGGAGTCCGCGGATAAGGGTGTATGACACGGAAATCCCCTCCCTTTTCTCGAGAAGGTCCCTGAAATGGCTGAAATTCGTGTCCAGGGCTTGATATTTCTCCCTGTAAAGGGCTATAATCCTTTCGGAGACTGACTGATCCAGCTTGTTTACGGGGGCTTTGTCGCGATTGCCATGTAGAAACGCTGTCTTGCCTGTCTCCTTTATTTTTGCTATGAGGCGGTTGACCTGCCTCAGCGAAAGCTGAAGCCTGAGCCCTGCCCTCCTTTTCCGTTCGACCGATATCCTTCCGTTCGAATCCGGATGGTCAACCAGGTCCTTTATCACCTGGTACTTTAGGCTTTCCTTCATTCTTAATGCTATCTCCTTCATTGTTTATGTCCTCCGATACCATATGATATGATTATATCATGGGACATTTTCGCTTGTTAACCGGGCCCCACCCCGGGGTGGGGGATATGCGTCTCATACGGCAGTTGGGACATTTTTGCAGGTTAACACTTGAGACATTATCACAAGTTAAAGATAAATTGGCGTAAAAAATAATAAGTTTTATTTGACTAAAAAAATAGAATTTGCTAAA
>JAKSJJ010000316.1 GCA_024398335.1 Bacteroidales bacterium
TGGTGAGTATTCGTATCAAATATCTTGTCGTGACCCTGGCTATTGTACTCGGTTCGTGCTTTAGCGCCCGTGCCCAGTATGACAAGGACGTCTTCTATTACAGGGGACGTCAGGCCCTCGCCGACGGAAAACTTACTATGGCGATTGACAACTTCAACATCCTTACGCAGATTGATACGTCGAACCATCTGGCGTTCTTTTTCAGGGGTATAGCAAAGTATAATCTGGGTGACTTGAGGGGAGCGTGGACGGACTTTGACACTTCGGTCAGGATCAATCCTGTGTTCACGTCCGGCTATCATTACAGGGCCATAGCCTTGAGCCGTTTCGGCAAATATGACGAGGCTTTGACAGACCTCGAAAGGGCTATTGAGCTTCGTCCGGGTCTAATAGGTCTTTATTATAGCCGAGGTGTGACATATTTCCTCTCGCAACAGTTCGACAAGGCCGTAGCTGACTTCAATAAATATATCAGGAAGGAGCCTAAGGACCCTTCCGCATATCTGAACAGGGGCGCCTCGTATCTCTATCTGGCTGACACTCTGAAGGCTATGAACGACTATAACAAAGCGATCAAGCTGGACCGGTTTGACGCTGAGGGATATGTCAGAAGAGGACGCCTTTTCGCTGCTCAAGGCAACGCGGATGAGGCTATAGCGGACATGAACAAGGCTATCGAGCTGGATACGACCAATACTTTCGCCTACTTCAACAGGGCGATAATGTATTATGAGAAGAACGACTACATAAACGCCATGGATGACCTGAACGCTGTCCTGCGACATGACCCGGGAAATGCCTTGACACTTTATAACCGTGGATTGATCTATGCCCATGTCGGGGAATATGACAATGCATTGTCTGATCTTGACAGGGTCATCAATATTAATCCTGGCAATGTCCTTGCCTACTTCAACCGTGCTTCTGTCTTCATTTCCATGGAACGCTACAGGGATGCCCTGGAGGATTATGACAAGGCTATCGAGCTTTATCCTGATTTCGCTAAGGCTTATATGAACCGCTCTTTTGTCAAACATGAGCTCGGAATGATGAAGTCCTCACGCGAAGACTACTACACGGCGCAGAGGAAAGTTCGTGAGTATAGGGCGAAAAACGCTTCCGGGGACGCTTCTCTGGCGGATACGACCGGCAAGTTCAACTCGCTGCTCGCGTTGGACGCTGAGTTCGCGAAGAAGGACTTCAACGATGAGCTTATCCAACATCGTGACATCGATATTCGCCTTAAGCCTTTGTATCGCTATGTCATTGATCCTGCGAAAGATAATGTCAACTATGCTCTTTCGAACAAGTATGAGCATCCTCTGGTTGACAGTTTCGAGAAATCTATGCCGGTGCCTGTCAGTATGACGAACGAGGAACATTCGTTGACCGCTGAGCAGACGGCGGAGGCGGAGCGGGTGGTATATTCAGAGACGGAGCGTTCGCTGAATTTCCTGAAGGCCTTGCTTGAGTCGTCGTCTCGCCAGTTCAATTCCTC
>JAKSJJ010000317.1 GCA_024398335.1 Bacteroidales bacterium
GTCTGCGGAAGACTCGCGGCCGACACAGGAAAAGTCCTCGTCGTCGCTTCCGCCGGCAATACCGCCCGCGCATTCGCGAAAGTCTGCTCGGACAATAACATTCCGCTTCTGCTCTCAATCCCATACGACAACATCGGCGCGCTATGGTTCAGAAAGCCTCTCAACCCTTGCGTGAAGATCATCGCCTCACCTGCAGGCAGCGACTATTTCGACGCTATCGCCCTTTCTGACATAGCATGCAAAAGCCCTCTGTTCATGGCAGAAGGCGGTGCGAAGAACATCGCCCGCCGCGACGGAATGGGCACTACCCTTCTTTCCGCCGTGGAGAAGATAGGCAGGATCCCTGACGCTTACTTCCAGGCTATTGGAAGCGGCACTGGCGTTATCGCCGCATGGGAAAACAGCCTTCGCCTTCTCGAGGACGGACGCTTCGGCAGCCACAAGATGAGACTCTACCCTTCACAGAATGACCCTTTCACAATCATGTATGATTCATGGAAGGCTGACTCAAGGGAGCTCGTAGCCATGAGTCCGGAGCAGGCGCGCCAGGCTGCGGCTATCATTGACGCCAAGGTCCTGTCCAACCGCAAACCGCCATATTCACTCAGAGGTGGCGTGTTTGACGCTCTCAAGGACGCCGGCGGAGACATGTACAAGATCACTAACGACGAGTTGCGCTACTGGAAGGAGAAGTTCCTCGAACTCGAAGGAGTCGACATCTACTCCGCAGCCGCTGTAGCGACAGCCTCCTTGGCAAAAGCCGTCGAGGAAGGCGCCGTCAAGAAGGACGAGGTCATCATGCTTAACATCACCGGCGGTGGCGAGGAACTGTCAAAGAAGAGTTTCGACGTCGTTTACGCCAAGCCGACCCTCGTTCTCGATCCTGATGGAAATCAAGAAGATATCATAGCTCAGATCGAGGCCCTCTTTAAGTAAAGAATGATTCCTTCAATCAACATAAAGGACTACAATTACCCTCTCCCGGAAGAAAGGATAGCCAAATATCCTCTTCCGAGAAGAGACTCGTCCAAATTGCTTGAATATAAGGACGGGACTATCCGCGACCATGTGTTCACGGACCTGCCTTCCGTTCTTCCGCAAGGAGCCTTGGTGATCTTTAACGACACCAAGGTAGTTCCCGCACGACTTCATTTCCAAAGAGAGACAGGAGCGATAATCGAGATATTCTGCCTCGAGCCCGTAGCCCCATGCGAGTACAACATCAGTTTCGCGAGCACGGAGCAGTGCAGCTGGAAATGTATCGTAGGCAACGTCAAGAAATGGAAGGGAGACACCCTGAGCCTTATCAATCCTCAATGCGACAAGGACATAGCCGACATGGCGTTGAAGGCGGATCTTGTGGACAGGGACGGCGCGACAGCGACCGTTCGCTTCACATGGCAGGGCGGCCTCGCGTTCTCGAAGGTTCTTGAGTTCGGCGGAAATATCCCTATCCCGCCATATCTGAACAGGGAGACTGAGAGCATAG
>JAKSJJ010000318.1 GCA_024398335.1 Bacteroidales bacterium
ACAGCACCGAGGTGAAGGTAACCCTGCCGAACGACGATAAGCTCAGCACACTCTTCCTGAAGATGACAGGAGTCAACACCAAATACATCGTTGACCTGCTCACGGAAAAGAGAGACGCCGTTCTTCGCAGCTTCATCATCAACTCTGACCAGACGCTTACCTTCCCTTACGTCAAGGGCGGTAAATACTATATCAGAATCACAGAAGACCGCAACAACAACAATCTCGTCGATACCGGTATCCTTCTCGAGCACAAGCAGCCGGAGAAAGTGCTTTTCTACAAGCTCGAGTCAGGAGAGACGCTTATCAACATTCCGGAGATGGCCGAGATAGAACAGACGGTTGACATCCAAGAATTATTCAAATAATGAGAATAAGAATCAAAGGCATATTGACATTTTTGCTCGCGGCCGGAGTGCTGTGCGGTTTCTCTATGGAGACAGCCGCGCAGAAGAAGCAGCGCAAAGACGCCGACACGCTCTCATTCCCGGATTTGTATCTGGACACAGTCAACGTGAAGAAGACAAGCTTCATCAACGACTACTCCATGATAGGAATACAGGGTGGCGCAGGACTCAGCGAAGTGCTTTGGAATCCTTCATACAACCAGAAATTCCGCTTCTCCCCTTACGAGGTCGGCATTTTCTACACCCGCTACGGCAAGATGTTCGGCTACATGCCATACTTCGGAATCCAGGCGGGAGTCGTATATGGAAAACAGGGCTACCAGTTCAAGGCTGACAAAGAAACCGGCTGGGTGACAAAGCTCAGCGGCGCGACAGGAGCGGCATTCTCTTATATCGACATGCCGGTCATGGCCCATGCACACGTCGATTTCTGGAAGATGAAATTGACCATCAACCTGGGATACTTCCTCGGCTATCGTCTCACCATAGACCGTTACGGCGATGACGTCGCTGACGACAAGCGCCACAGCTTCGAGCCGTACGAATATAGGTTTGACTACGGTCTGCGAGGCGGAATAGGATTCGGCTTCGTCTTCGACCCTATCGAGATACATATAGGCGCGACATACAAGCAATCGCTTCGTTCGCTGTATAAAGCCGACTACTACAGCGAGTATTACTATCGCTACGCTTACCCGATGAACATAATCATCTCAGCGGGAATACATTACCAGATAACACGCCGCGTCGGCAAGACTAGAAAAGAGCTCAAGGCCCAGGCACGTGAAGAGATCTTTAATCCACAATTTGAGAAATGAGAACTAGAACAGTGATGGTTGGCGGACGCCTGCCGATCGGAGGAGAGAATCCTATAGTCATACAGACAATGTGCAATACGCACACCAGCGACATCGACGCCAGCGTGGCGCAGTGCGTATCATTAGCCAAGGCCGGCGCGTCATTGATAAGATTGACAGTGCCGTCGCTTCCAGACGTAGAGAATCTAAGAATCATCAAGGAGCGCCTTCGCACACAGGGCATAGACACTCCCCTTGTCGCTGACGTCC
>JAKSJJ010000319.1 GCA_024398335.1 Bacteroidales bacterium
ACCACACTCATGAGCGGCCACCGCCGCGGCAGTAAGCGTATTTCTGGCGTAAACATCCTCGCTCAAATTCACGGTCTTGTTAGTCGGGTCGAAATGATCGGTCAGCGAACCGCCGGTAGCCCTGACATCGACATCATTTATTCCGTGGGCGGTGAGCATGCGCTTAGCTACGTCGGCTCACGTCATGCCGCCAGGAAGCGGAACTTCGCTATACTTGCTCATCCTCGAGGTGAGACCTTTCGAAACGAGGAAACTTATTCCCATGAAAATGAGTGATATGATATACACTCCATAATAATCCATTGATCCGTACATGTTCTTTAATTTTAGTCCAGGCCTCTATCAACAAAAATCTAGCCCATTACAAAAGTAATGATTTTGTCAGAAATAAGTAGTAATTTCGCGGTATATGATGGGACAAAACAACAGACAAAATGATTTCTCCAGGCTGGAACTCAACCTTCCCGCATGTCTGGAGAACTATAAATATTTCAGGAGCAAGCTTAAACCTCAGACAAAGATGCTCGTGCTGGTCAAGGCTAACGCGTACGGTCATGGAGCTGTAGAGTTCGCCACCATGCTGAGGGATGCCGGAGCGGACTATTTCGCTGTGGCTTATCCTGTCGAGGGAATAGAGCTCCGTCAGGGCGGAATCATGACCCCTATTCTCGTCCTTACGGCTGGAACAGATTATTTCAAGGAAATAGTCGACTATAAGCTGGAGCCGGGCATACCTAACCTTTACACTCTCAAAGCGCTTGTAGACGTCTTGAAGGAAAAGAGGATCACAGGCTACCCTGTCCATATCAAGTTAGACACCGGCATGCATCGCCTGGGCTTCATGAGCACAGAGCTCAAGGAGCTCACCGATTATCTGAAAGAATGTCCTCAGGTCACGGTCAAGTCAATTTACTCACACCTCGCAGTAGCGGATGAGCCAGACTGCGACAACTACACCCTGGAGCAGATAGAGCTCTTCCAGAAAAACGCCGGGGCGATAAGCGAGAACATCGGCTATAAGCCTATGTATCATATACTCAACTCAGCAGGCATCGAGCGTTTCACGCAGTATCAGTTCGACATGGTGCGCCTCGGCATAGGCATATATGGCGTCAGCGTCGTCGAGGGCGTGGAGCTGGCGCCTGTAGCGTCATTCAAATGTAAGATACTACAGATCAAACATTTGTCCCCCGAAGACGGAGCGATAGGATATGGACGCCACGGACATATATCTCCAGAGGGTACGACTATAGCCACAATTCCTGTAGGATACGCTGACGGCCTCGACCGTCACCTCGGCAGGGGCAACTGCGCATTCTATGTCAACGGGAAACCAGCTCCTACGATCGGCAACATATGCATGGACATGTGCATGCTTGACATCACGGGCATAGACGCGAAGGTCGGCGACACCGTGACTATATTCGGAAAAGCCCCGACGGTGGGCGAAATCG
>JAKSJJ010000032.1 GCA_024398335.1 Bacteroidales bacterium
GCAAGGAGGACGCTGAGTACAAGTTCGGCTTCATCATCAACGCCTTCAAGTTCGGCGCTCCGCCTCACGGAGGTCTCGCATTCGGTTTCGACCGCGTCTGCGCCCTCTTCGGTGGCCAGGAGACTATCCGTGACTATATCGCCTTCCCTAAGAACAACCAGGGCCGCGACGTGATGATCGATTCTCCAAGCTATATCGATCAGACCCAGATGGATGAGCTTTGTCTCGCCTCTACAGTCGCTCCAGTAGAAGAGTAAACACCTTATAATATAGAATCATGAAAAAAGCGTTAATCATAGCCGCGGCGCTCCTTGCTATCGTAAGTTTCAGCGCAAGCGCCAAAGGTCCTAAGCATAAAGTCGCCATAGTCGCTCACCGCGGATATTGGGATTGCGAGCTTGGACAGCACGCCACCAACTCTATCGCTTCTTTGAAAGCCTGCCAGAAATTGGGCTTCTGGGGAAGTGAGTTCGATGTCAACATGACCTCTGACGAGGTTCTGCTTGTCTTCCATGACGGAAAGATCGACGGAAAGAGAATCGACCAGAACCCATATAGCGAGTTCAAGGACCGTACAATCGAGAATGGAGAGAAGATCCCTACTCTGGATGAGTACCTGACTCAGGCGGAGAAATCTCCAAAGACCAAGCTCGTGTTCGAGATCAAGAAGGCTTCTACTCCTGAGCACGAGAGGCGTTGCACAGAGCTTTGTATCAAGGCGCTCAAGGCACATGGTCTTTTCGATCCTAAGAAAGTGATATTCATCTCTTTCAGCCTTAATGTCTGCAAGCAGCTCGTAAAGTCCGCTCCTGGTTTCACCGTTCAGTACCTCGACACCGACATCCGTCCAGACGAGATCGCCTCTTATGGCATCAACGGTGTGGATACTGAGTACAAGGCTCTCCTCGAGGATCAGAAATGGTACACCGAGGCCCGCTCACATGGCATGAGCATCAACACATGGACAGTCAACAAGCCAGACAAAATCAAGGCTATCATCCTTCTCGGTGTTGACCAGCTTACTACTAACAATCCTGAAGGCACTAGAGCGGCTTTGAAGGAACTCAAGATCAAAGAACAGAAGGCTACCAGAAAGTAATCTTTTGTACTAAAATACGATTTTGTTCGAAAATTCTAAAAATTTGCTACTTTTGTGGCAAATTTTTAGTTTTTATGAAGGACATAGAATCTGTAAAGACGTCAATCAAGGCTTCGGCGACGGAACTTTTCGCTACCGTAGGGTACGAAAAGACAACGTTGGAAGACATCGCGGCGCATGCCGGGAAGGCCAAGACGTCGATATATTACCATTTTGACGGAAAGAAAGCTGTCTTCAAGGCAGTGATAGAAGACGAACTCCTGTGTGTCCGTAGAGCTTTACAGCTGGTCAGGGACATGGGAGCGGACGGAGTCGTGGCTCAGCTTATCAAGTACCTCGAGAAAAGAATGGAGCTGCTTTGCTCCGCGTCGGTCTATAGAAAATATTTCTTTTACCCCTACTCCCAACCTGCCTCTGAGATTTCCCAGATAGTGAAGTCATTCAGGGATGAGTTTGACAAGTGGGAGGGGGAATATTTCAACCAGGTCTGCCTCGCCGGTCTTGAGGCCTCGGTGTTATCCTCAGCGGTAAAGCCCGCGGCGTTCGCCCAGATGCTTATCATGGTGTTGAAGGGACTGGAGGTGCAGTTTTTCACGACTGGCGACTTGGAGGCGACCAGGTCAACTTATTCTGAAGTCCTTGAAAGGCTTCTTTTAGGAATGTGTAATTAATAGGAAAAATGAGAAGATATATTTTAGCTGCGGCTGTTGTGATCATGGCCCTTACATGCTCCTGTTCAAAGAACGGAGCCGCCGGATTCTGTGGTAGTTATTCTTTTAAGCATAGTGGTGTCCTTACCGTCGAGAGAGACGAGCTGACTCGAGATGGCGAGGTCATACTCGAAGCAGATGTCATCACCCGCTCTCTTGTCAATGAGTCGGGTCAGATGGATATAGTAAAGTCAAGCGCTGACGATAACAGCGTTATCATAACGATGAATATCATCGGAGGCGGACTTGTTATCCTGGATGCGTCTTTTGAGGATGGGGAGCTGATTATCCCTGAACAGACAAGAAGGGTGAGCCTGATGTCATTAGTGGCTAATCTCGAGTCCACGGACTGTCTTCTGACCGTGCATGGCTCGGCCAGCAAGGTCGAGAACCTGATAATATTCAATCTTGAGTATGAGGGCGATTACACAGAAGGCGGCAGGTCATGCCATGTTTCCCAGAGTGAAATCAGCTGCAGGGCTAAACTGAATGAGGACTAGTTCATGAGAAGAGTTATACTATATATAATATCAGCGGCCATCTTGAGCCTGTCTTTGCTCTCCTGCAACCGTATCCCAAAGCTTAGCAAGGAAAAGGAGCAGAGCCTGGTTCTTGTCAAGGCGATCCAGGTGGGCTCTTCGTCGGGCCTTAGTACAAGTACATATGTCGGTACAGCCGAGGCTTCCAAGAGCGCGGTAGTACTTGCCGGAACCGCTGGAACTTTGGTTCAGTTGAGGGTATCCGAGGGGCGCAGGGTCAGCTCGGGCGAGACGATCGCCAGTATCGAGTCTCAGACCGTAAACAGCAGTTATTCTCTTGCTAAATCAAGCCTTGAGCGTGCCCAGGACGCATACGACAGGGTGTCGAAGGTCCATCAGGAGGGAGGCGTGTCTGACATGAAAATGGTTGAGGTGCAGACCGCTCTGAATCAGGCCCAGGCCGCTATGGCCGCAGCCCAGAACTCCCTTGACAGGTGTAATGTCAAGGCTCCTTTCGCAGGTGTGGTCTCAGAGGTGAGCGTCCAGAAAGGCGAGGAGGTGAATCCCGCCTCTGTTCTTGTCAGAATAGTGGATGTGTCTTCCGTAGAGATACATTTCCCTTTGCCGGAGAATGAGTACAAGGACGTTAGGCCAGGAGATAAGGCTCAGGTCTATATCCCTGCATTGGATAAAAGAACCACTGCGACCGTCAAGACAAAGGGAGTCGTCGCCTCACGTCTGGCTCATAGCTATGATTGCGTTCTTGGAAATGTCCGCGACGCCTCGATGCTCATGCCAGGGATGGTGTGCAAGGTCACGATGGAAAAGAGCGCGAAGGAGAGCATCGTGATCCCTGCGAACAGCGTGATGACCGACACTCAGGGCAGGTACGTGTGGATAGTCAAGGACGAGATAGTAGGAAAGAGATATATAAATGTCGGGGGATACTGGAGTGACGGCATCATCGTCGAGGACGGCCTTGAAGAGGGCGAGAGTGTCATCGTCGAGGGATGTCAAAAGGTATCCGGAGGGATGAAGGTTCAAGTCAGCATGATAGAGCGATGAGGAAGTTTACAGGAATAGCAGGTTGGGTGAAATGGGCCATTTCGGATAAGAAACTGGTCTATATCATCGTGCTGTCTCTGGTCGTGGCGGGAGTGTTCGGGCTCACCTATATAAACAAGGATGAGTTCCCGACATTTCAGATAAAGCAGGGACTCGTCGCGGGAATATACCCTGGCGCGACCGCGTCGGAGGTGGAGCAGCAGCTGACCAAGCCTTTGGAAGAGACCCTTTTCTCCTTCAAGGAGGTGGACCGCGCCACGACAAAGTCGGTGACTAAGGACGGCGTGTGCTATATTTATGTCGATCTGACATGTAAGCAGTCGAAAAAGGACGAGGTCTGGTCAAAGATAAAGCTCGGGCTCCAGGCCCGTAAGCTTACTCTTCCGACAGGAGTGCTCGCTGTCGCGGTGCTGGACGATTTCAGCGCGGTAAGCTCGGTGCTGATAGCCATGGAGTCCGACGACAAGGGATATATAGAATTGCAGAACTACGCGGACGATCTTTGTGAGCGTCTGCGCCAGATCCCGACCTTGGCGAAGGTGTCGGTGGTAGGGGAGCAGAGTGAGGAAATCGCGGTCACTTTGGACAGGGAGAAACTCTCCTCATACGGAGTTGACGCGGCGGGCTTGCTGCTAGGTTATCAGAGCGCCACACTCTCCTTGCCTTCGGGAACCTACAGCACCGATTATGTAAGTTCACCTATACATATTATCAGCGGTGTTTCCAGCGAAGGTGAAATCGCAGAGAAGATAATATACACGGACCCGTCAGGGGCCATGATAAGGCTTAAAGATGTCGCCACGATTCAAAGGCGTTATGCGGAGCCTAGCGAATTCGTCTCCTACAACGGCCACAGCTGCCTTGTGATCTCTGTGGAGATGAGACCGGACAACAATATCGTCTTTTTCGGAAGAGAAGTTGACGATGTGCTCTCGGAGTTCTCCAAGGATCTGCCCCAAAGTGTCAAGCTGAGCCGTATCAGTGACCAGCCTAAGGTCGTTTCCCGCTCAGTGTACTCGTTCCTCAGGGATCTGCTCATCTCTATGCTTGTGGTCATCCTTGTGATGATGATGCTCTTCCCTATACGCTCCGCCCTTATCGCATCCTCCGGCGTGCCTGTGTGTACGGCGGTCGCCTGGGCTCTGATGTATGTATTCAAGATTGACATCAATACGGTGACTCTCGCGGCGCTGATTGTCTGTCTTGGAATGATCGTGGATGACTCCATTATCACGATGGACGGCTATATGGACAAGCTCGGCAAAGGCATGGGCAAGCTGGACGCCGCATGCGCCTCGGCAAAAGAGCTTTTCATGCCGACGCTCATCGCTACGGTGGCCATCTGCGCGATGTTCTACCCTATGACCTTCATCATTACCGGTTACCTTGGAGACTTTGTCAAGCTCTTCCCTTGGGTTGTGACCCTCGCTCTGATGATGTCGCTGTTCTACGCCGTGACCGTCGTTCCTTCCTTGGAGGTCAAGTTCATCGCTCCGGTGGACCCTGATGCTCCGAAGAGCTTTGTGACAAGGGTGCAGGACCGCTTCTTCGAGGCGATACAGAAGGTCTATGACGGGGCTCAGGGCTGGTGCTTCCGCCACCCTAAGATGACTATCGCGGGGGCGGTGGGAGCCGTCATGCTTGGTCTTCTGATGTTCAGCCGCATCAATATCCAGATGATGCCTATGGCCGCGAGAGACTACTTTGTCATAGAGATGGAGGTCGATAGCGGACACGGGATAGAGACGACCAAGCATTATGTCGATTCGCTCGAGAAGATACTCCTGGCTGATTCAAGGGTGGAGTCCGTGACGGCGTTTGTCGGTACGAGCGCCCCTCGTTTCACCGCTACATACGCCCCGCACCTGCCTGGTCCGGAGGTCGCTCAGCTGATAGTCAACACTAAATCGACCAGGGCCACCGAGGCGGTTCTCAAGGAATATGAGGACAAGTACGAGCACATTTTCCCAGAAGTTGATGTCCATTTCAAGCAGATGGACTACAACGGCTCCGAGGCGGCAATATCTGTCACATTCTCTGGAAATGACAGGGACGCTTTGCTCTCCGCCGCGGAAAAACTCAAACGCTATATGTCGGGCATGAGCACAAGCTTGAAGTGGGTACATAGCGACTGCGACAGCTTCACCCCGTGCGTGGATATAAAGCTTGACGCCGATGAGGCTTCAAGACTAGGCGTGAACAAGTCTGTCCTCGCGCTGTCTCTTTCCGGAACATTCAACGGCCAGACCATATCCAACCTTTGGGAGGACGGTCGTCGGATACCGGTCAATCTCTACAGCGAGGGAATTAATAAGAGCATGGACTATCAGACAGTCTCTAACCAGCTTGTCGCGACTTCCGTGCCTGGGGTTTATGTCCCTCTTCGCCAGGTAGCCACTGTCAGCCCGGACTGGACTCTTTCTCAGCTCGATCATTATGCCGGCGAGGAGTCCGTCACCGTCTATGCTGACATGAAATTCGGTCAGAGTCAGCCTACCTCCATGGCGAAGATCCAAAAGTATATAGAATCAGACATCGCCCCTGAGTTGCCAAAAGACACCCATATCAAATATGGTGGTCTTTCTGCCGCTAATGATACTATCTTCCCTCAGATCGCATGGTCGTTTATCGCCGCAGTGCTCGTGTTATTTGTCTTCCTTGTCTTCCACTTCAAGAAGACCTCGCTCGCTGTGCTGACCCTTGTCATGAGCCTTCTATGCCTGTTCGGCGCATTCTTCGGACTGTGGATATTCGGCATGGACTTCACCATAACGGCCGTCCTGGGGCTTGTGAGCCTTGTCGGAATCATTGTCCGAAACGGAATTCTTATGTTTGAGTATGCCGAGTACGAACGCTTCAAGAAAGGTGTGGACATCCTGACCGCGTCGATGGAGGCAGGAAAAAGGCGTATGCGCCCTATCTTCCTCACCTCCTGCACCACCGCCCTCGGCGTCTTGCCTATGATTCTCAGCGGAGACCAGCTTTGGATGCCTATGGGTATTGTCATCTGCTTCGGTACGATACTCTCTATTTTCCTCATAGTACTTACGATGCCTGTCTCTTATTGGCTTCTTTTCAGAGCCGATGAGCGTGAAGCCCTTGCTGAAAAGGAGGAATTATGATAAAGAAATTCATACCTATAATAATACTGTCGGCCCTGCCTTTGCTTGCCGCCGCCCAGAGCAGGACTCTGACGCTGGAGGAATGCAAAAGACTCTCGAGCGAGAATGACCCTTATGTAAAGGGAGCGGCCCTTGATGTGCTTGCCGCACGTGCGCAGAAGCAGGAAGTCTTCACTGAGTATTTCCCTAAAGTCTCCGCCACGGCCCTCGCCTTCCATTCGCTGAACCCCCTTATCGACATAGGGGTCACGGATATTCTTGGCCACTCTGACTATGCCTGGGAGATATCTAACGCCTACCATGACTTTGCGTCCCAGAACGGCCTGCCTACAAGATATAAAGCCTTGCAGTATGGCTACGGGGTCACCCTCAGCGCTATGCAGCCCTTGTATGCCGGCGGCCGTATCGTCAACGGCAACCGTCTGGCGGCCCTGGGAGTCGAGGCGGCGCAGTTGAAGGAGAACTTGACAAGAAGCGAAAGTGCCCAAAGCATAGAGAAGAAATTCTGGCAGATAGTCTCTATCGGCGAGAAACTTAAGACACTATCGGAGGCCGAGCAGATGTTGATATCCTTGAAAAAGGACGCTGACGCCGCTTTCGCCGCCGGTATCCTGACCCAGTCCGATTTGTTGCAGCTGGAACTGAAAACCAATGAGTTGAAGAGCCTTCGACTGCAGGCCAGCAGCGGCATGAAACTGGCCAAGATGGACCTTTTTAACGCCATAGGCCTGCCCTATAGCTATGTCAGGGCCGCCTCAAGCGTGGAAAAGCCTTACTTGGATGACATTGAGTTGTCCGGCGATCTGGATGCTCTTCAGAGCCCTGACCATTATTATATTCCTGAGGAGGAGATGGTCGCCTCAATGGCGCAGACAAGGCTGCTTTCGCTCCAATTAGAGGCTAAGAACCTTGAGAAGAAGTTGTCGATGGGCGAGGCTTTGCCGCAAGTGGCGATAGGAGCGACGGCGGGATATGCGCATTATATAGGCGACGCGAAGCTCAACGCCGGGGTCTATGCCATGGTCCAGATTCCTATCTCAGACTGGGGGAAGACCTCGAAGAAAATGCGCCGCATTGATTGTGACATACAGAAAACCGCGATAGAGAAGGATTATCTTGACGCCCAGTTGTTGCTCCTCGCTCGTCAGCTTTGGCTCACCCTTGAAAGTTCCTGGGAGCAAGTCCAGGTTGCGAAAGAAGGTGTCGAGATAGCTCAGGACGCATTGCGAAGGTCAAAGGACCAGCTTGACGCGGGGATGATCACAATGTCGGACTTTCTGCAAACGCAAACGAGCCTTCGCCAGAGCGAAGACTCGTATATAGATCAGCGTATCGCCTATGTGACGGCGCTGGGAGAATATCTTTCAAAAAAGACTCGTTAAATCTGAGCCTGTTTACGCTTCCAGTTCAGAACCGGCAACATAAATGAGATTATAGCCGCTCCGAGCCAGAACCAGATCACGAGGCTGAAGTCATGTGCTCCGCTTTCAAGGCGAGGACGGTTGTCAAGCAGCACACCTGTGATGATATTCTGCAGACCTGCGGCGGCGTAGGAAGCCATACCTACAACTCCGAGGGCCGCTCCTGTAGCCTTACGAGGGACGATGTCCACAGCCATGAGGCCTCCAAGGAAGCTGATGAGCACTCCGATGGCGATACCGAAGAGAACCATCGCGACAATATTGACGAGCTTGCCGTTACCTCCGAAGAGGAAGAGTCCGAGCGCGATGGCTTCGAGGACACCCGCTACGAAAGCAGGATATTTGCGGTCGCCTTTGAAGACTACGTCTGAGAGCCAGCCTGATACGACTGTGCCGATGATGCCGAAGATAGGGTTGATACCAATGATAGCGGCGGCTCCTGCGAGGTCATAACCCTTCGCCTCCTGGAGGAAAATCGTACCCCATTCGTTGATAGCGTAACGGCTCATATACATGAACGCGCTGGCGAGGGCGAGAACCCACACGCCTGGATTTTTCAGAACGGCCTTCTGAAGGCTGCGTGTATCTTCAGCCTTTGCTTGTTTGGCTTCACCTTCTCCCTTCGGCGCCTCTTTCGAGAGAACCTCGATTGAAGGCAGTCCCTTTGACTCGGTGGTGTCATGAAGGAAGAAAAGGATGAGAACTATACCGAGCACGCCGGCAAGCGCCGCTCCGAAGAATCCCCATTTCCAGCCGACGGCGGCGACGAGGCTTCCTACGAAGATGAAGGAAAGTCCCTCTCCTATGTTGTGGGAGGCGCTGAAGAATCCGTAGTATGTGCCTCTGATGTTAAGAGGGAACCATCTTGAAAGGGCTATGATAGCAGGAGGCGCGCCCATTGACTGGGCCCAACCGTTGATACCCCACATGATGGCGAACATCACAAAGATGGCGCTTGAGGCTATTCCGGCTCCGCTTGCCGCTGATGCTCCGAGCACTCCCATGAGAAGGTTCATTACGGAAGATATCAGAAGGCCCGTGGCCATGAAACGCTTGATGTTGGAACTGTCACAAAGGAATCCGTTGATGAATTTTCCTACGGCGTAAGCCCAATAGAGGCAGGCTCCGATGATACCGAGCTGGGTGGCGTTAAGAAGACCCGCGTCGATAAGAGGCTGCTTCATCACGCCCATTGAGAGACGGCAGACATAATATAGAGCATAACCGAAGGTGCCGGCCATGAAAGCCTGGAAACGATAGCGCTTC
The DNA here is from genome assembly GCA_024398335.1 of Bacteroidales bacterium. GTDB lineage: Bacteria > Bacteroidota > Bacteroidia > Bacteroidales > UBA932 > Cryptobacteroides. The sequence goes on from JAKSJJ010000032.1 coordinate 9,163, forward strand.
CATGTCTTTTCAACCTTATCTTCCGGTACGCATGTCGTCGCCGGGGCGCTCATTTTATAAAAATCAAGGAACTTGCTCATATTTTAATGGCGGCCTTTTGATTTGAGATAAGGGATAATGAGTGAAGGACGGTCTGTCTGGATCATAGAAACGCCCATCTCGAGATATCTGTCATATACAGTGGCAGGGTCCTCGGCGTCGTAAGCCGCGTCGTCGTCATTGCCAAGACCGCCGCAAAGGCTTGCCCAGATAGTGTTGACCCATACCTTGGAGCCCTGGTCGATGATTTTCTTGGCGACCTCCTGGAATGTGCCGTCCTCAGTCTGCCAGCAGACCTCGTATGCGAGCGGAACGGTGCCGGTCTCCATATATTCGTTGAAAAGCTCCATGCCTTTCTCTTTCTGGATGTCAACGATAGGCATATACATCATGTTGTGCTCGTGAGCGTCCATCTTCTGGGCGACCTCGGCTACAGGCTTCTTGCCTTTGATAAGGATCTGGTCGGTCACGCCGAGCTCCTCTGTAATGGCGAGGACCATGTCATAGTACTGGTATCCCTGATCCACGTTTACGCAGATGCGGTCCTTACAGCACTCCAGAGCCTCTCTGAGGGTAGGCATCTTGATGTTCTCTGTTGTGACGCCGTGAGCTCTCTTGAGGTTGAACTGCATGAGCTCCTCGTATGTGTAGTCGCTGACTTTGCCCTTTCCGTTAGTACAACGGTCGATGGTCTTGTCGTGGCTGAGCACCAGGACGCTGTCCTTGGTGAGCTTGAGGTCGAGCTCCATGATGTCCGCTCCCATGCGGATGATGGACTCGATCGCAGGGATGGAGTTCTCAGGATAGTTTCTCCAGTCACCCCTGTGGCAGGCTACAACGACATACTTTGAATTAGGGTCATGAATCTGGGCGGCGATCATCTCCGCTCTGTTGGCGTACTGACTCTGATCTACGCCACTTTTACATGATACGGCGCTCAGAACGCTGATGGCCGTAAGCAGGATAAAAGAAAATTTCTTCATCGCACTATTATTTATTATATGGTTAATTCATGAGATCCGAGATCTCGCTCCAGTCCAGAGACGCATAGATTGTACCCATGGCGTATGGGGCGATCTCGTAAGGGTTATAGACGAAGGTGATGCCGCTCTTTTCCATACGGAAGCATGAGGAAACCTCTACAGCGTCAGGAGCGATCATGGCGAAGTCCTCCTCGCTTAGGCTCTCGCTGAGTCTCTTGACGATACGGCCGCGGAGCTCTTCCATGGAGTCCTCCTTGAACAGAGTCGCCAGGTCGATGTACTCTCCGTCGCTTATCCTGACGTTGACATAGTCGTCGGCGCTCATGCCGTGGGCGCCACCTGTGAACATGTATGATTTCATGTTGTAGCACAGGATGTCGTCATACTGGGCGAAGATGCTTCCGTTGAGGTCTATCTCAGCGTCTATGCCGTCATGCATCTCGACATCCTTAGCGATTTTCTCACATTCGCTCATCAGAGACTCCTGTATGCTGTCAGGGGTGATGTCGTCCCAGATGTTGAAGTCATCTGAGAGGAAGAAGTAGAGATAATTCTTGATGAACAGCTCGGCGTCTGTGCCCAGGCCTTTTACCGGCACATCGACATTGATGTTGACGTTAAGGACGCTCTCGCTTCCCTCAAGGGCGATAGATGTCTGCTCGGAGATGTTCTTGCAACTGACTTTGCCAGAGCAAGATGCGGCGCAGATGATTCCCGCGGCGGCGGCGAAGATGAGAAATATGCGTTTCATACGGCTACGTGCTTGATTAGTCATTGAAAGCAAAGGTAATATTTTTATTGCCATTTAAAAAATAATAAGTATATTTGCAGCCCCAAATTTGGGGAAATGAAACATAAATTAAAGATTTACAATCATTTATGCCAACAATTCAACAATTAGTTCGCAAAGGACGCGAGGTTATCGTCGAGAAGAGTAAGTCTCGCGCGCTTGATGCTTGTCCTCAGAGGCGAGGCGTATGCTTGAGGGTGTACACAACCACCCCTAAGAAACCTAACTCAGCAATGCGTAAGGTTGCCCGTGTACGTCTTACTAACACCAAAGAGGTCAACGCGTACATCCCAGGAGAGGGTCACAACCTCCAGGAGCACTCAATCGTGCTCGTACGTGGTGGTCGTGTGAAAGATCTCCCAGGAGTGCGCTATCACATCCTTAGAGGAGCTTTGGATACCGCTGGCGTAGAGGGAAGAACTCAGTCTCGTTCTCTCTATGGTGCTAAGAGACCAAAGAAGTCTAAGAAGTAGTTTTTTTTAATTTTTACACCTTAAATTTTCTACAACAATGAGAAAAACGAAGCCTAAGAAGAGGATTCTACTTCCTGATCCTAAGTTCCACGACGTGAACGTTACACGTTTCGTGAACAACCTTATGTTGCAGGGAAAGAAGAGTATCGCGTATTCTATTTTTTACGATGCCATTGATATGGTAGGCGAGAAGATGAAGGATTCTGATCAGGCTCCTCTCGATATTTGGAGAAAAGCACTCGAGAATGTGACCCCTCAGGTTGAGGTTAAGTCACGTCGTATCGGTGGTGCTAACTTCCAGGTGCCGATGGAGGTGCGTCCGGAAAGGAAGATTTCGCTCTCAATGAAGAATATGATAGTCTTCGCCCGCAAGCGCTCCGGTCACTCCATGGCCGAAAAACTCTGTGCTGAAATCATCGCCGCATACAACTGCGAGGGTGCAGCTTTCAAGCGTAAAGAGGATATGCACAGAATGGCAGAGGCGAACAAGGCATTTGCCCACTTCCGCTTCTAATCCATAAAGAACAAAAAGAATGGCAAGAGATCTTAAATTTACCAGAAATATCGGTATCATGGCTCACATCGATGCCGGTAAGACAACTACTTCAGAGCGTATCCTTTACTATACGGGTAAGACCCATAAGATCGGAGAGGTTCATGAGGGAGCTGCTACAATGGACTGGATGGTCCAGGAACAGGAGCGTGGTATCACCATTACTTCAGCTGCGACCACAGCCTTCTGGCATTATAAAGGAGATACTTATCAGATTAACCTTATCGACACTCCGGGCCACGTTGACTTCACCGTTGAGGTGGAGCGTTCAC
>JAKSJJ010000320.1 GCA_024398335.1 Bacteroidales bacterium
AATTTTTGGTAAGGCCATTCTAATTTGCTATATTTGTCGCTATGGACAGGCTCATAGGCATAGACTACGGAAGAAAAAGAGTCGGCGTCGCGGTCAGCGACCCGCTCGGAATCTTCGCTTCCGCGCTAGACACAGTTCACTCTGCAAAGATAATAGAATATCTTAAAAATTACGCCCAGAACGAGCATGTGACACGCTTTGTCGTAGGCTGGCCGACTAACATGAACGGAAAACCGTCAGAGTCCCAAAAAGATGTCCAAGCCTTCATAAATCTGCTCGCGAAATCATTCCCTGGCACGCCTATTGAGAAGGAAGACGAGCGTTTCACCTCGGTCCTCGCCCACAGAGCGATGATAGATGGTGGAATGAAATACAGCGACAGAAAGAACAAGGAGTCGGTGGACCGCCTCAGCGCGGCTATCATTCTCCAATCATACATGGATAGAAACAAATAGCGAGAAATGATATTACCTATTTACCTATATGGTCAGGATGTGCTTAGAGAAGACGCGCAGACCGCGGAACTTGAAAAGAAAGAAGAGATAAGCGCCTTGATAAGTTCAATGTGGGAGACACTAGCGAAGGCTGATGGATGCGGCCTGGCGGCCCCTCAGGTAGGAGTCTCTCAGAGAATATTCATCGTTGACGGCACAGTGGTCGCCGACACCTACGACTACCTGAAAGACTTCAAGACGACAATGATCAACCCGCAGATCATTGAGGAGAGCGCCGAGACATGCTCATACTCAGAAGGTTGCCTCAGCGTCCCAGGAATCTACGCGGAGGTCCGTCGCCCGGAAAAAATCACAATACACTATTGGAACGAGAAGTTCGAGGAAGTGACAGAGACCTTGGACAAATTCGCCGCCAGGATAGTTCAGCACGAATATGAGCACCTGGGCGGAGGACTGTTTGTCGACAATCTCGCGCCTATCAGAAAGAAAATGATCACTAAAAAGCTCATGGGCATAGCCAAGGGCAAAGTTTCAACACATTATAAAACAAAATAATTATGGGAGCATTCCATGCATACGACATACGAGGCATCTACAATGTAGACTTCGATAAAACTACCGCCTACAAAGTAGGCTATTTCATCCCCGAACTCCTGGGCACAGACAAAGTGCTGGTGGGCCGCGACTGCCGTGAGTCCTCAGACGAGGTTCACGAGTATCTTCTTAAAGGTATCACCGACGCCGGCGCTGACGTCTACGACCTTGGACTGAGTTCGACACCGACCGTATATTTCGGGACAGCCAACTACGGATTCAAAGCATCCGTACAGATCACCGCCTCTCACAACCCTGCCGAGTATAACGGCATGAAGGTATCTACTGAGAACGCGCGTGCCGTAGGTTATGACGCCGGCCTCAAGACCATCAAACAGTGGATAGAGGCAGGCCGCCCGACTCCAGTAGCCCAGAAGCAAGGACAGGTATT
>JAKSJJ010000321.1 GCA_024398335.1 Bacteroidales bacterium
TAGTAACTTACAAAGATACTTTTTTTTCGACATCTTCCCAAACATACCAAAGCACGGCCTCGACATTCTCATATCCCATGGACTTATACAGCATAGCATATTGACGCACCTGGTCCTCGTAAGAGCGCCTCTGGGCGCCGAACTTATAGTCAATGATGAGGACCGAGCCGTCCGGGCGGCGCAGAACCCTGTCCGGGCGATGAAGGCTGCCGTCGGCCGCGATTATGTCCACCTCGTCCCACACCTGCGAAGCGTCATCCGGGAACCATCCCCTCTTCGCCGCGGAGGCGATCCTGGCGGTGAGCACTTCTTTCACCATATTGGCGCTCTCCGACGCCAGAGCCCCGCTGAATACAGCGTCGTCTATTGACGAATCGAGATCGGACGGCACGGTCACTCCTTCCATGATTGAGTGCAGGACCACACCCTTTAACCTGGCGGACTCGCCAGGAACCCCTTCGTCGTCAAAGAAGTCAGAGCAGTCACGGCTGGTGCCAAGCCTGTCCCCGAGAGGGACGGACACATACTCACAATCAAGTCTCGTGACAGCCTCAGTCTCCGCTTTCCCGGCATAGTACTTCAGTTCGGCACGGATGTAAGTGTTACCCTCAACCTGCTTGGACCCCAGATAAGAACGCCGTATTCCCGAGAAATCAGTCATGCTCTCCTTCGGCTCCGAGCCTATGATATACATAGCCTGGGAAGCTCTCGTGAAAGCGACATAAGCGATGTTGAGATTATCTATATACTGAAGAAGCATCTCCCGTCTGTAGTCCTTATCGAAGTAGGTCGCCTCGCTCTTGCCCGAGAGAGTGACATCGTACACTCCTTCCGGGATATCAGAGAGAGAGGTTCCCTCAAGCTCAGGTTTACACCAAAGCTTCTCCGAGCGGAAAAGACCTATCGACTCCACGAACGGCACGATAACCAGCGGGAAATCAAGCCCCTTGGACTTATGCACTGTTATCATTCGCACGAAATCTCCGGACGAAGGCGAGCTGATGTAACTCTTGTCCCCCTTCATTTTCTCCAGGAACGCATGAAGCTCACCGCCCTCATTTTTCTGGAAATCCCTCAACTTGTCCATATATGACTGGACATAAAGCGTCTCCGCCTTATATGTCTGCGGGTATTTCTTCCTCAGAGACTCCAGCAAGATGTCACAAAGTTCCATAAGAGAGCGGTACTCCTTCGGAATCTCCACGTCCAGCTGCCTGGACAAGAAGGCGGCGAAAGAGTCGCTAGGATTGTCTATACCCCCAAGCAAAGCCTCAAGACGCCTGACCGTTACCGCCCCGCGCACTAGCAAAGAGTCGTCAGTCAGCACAGGTATATCATTCTCTATCAGATAATTAGACAATAATGCGCCGTCGTCATGTCCTCTGACAAGGACAGCGATGTCGCTAAGACGAAAGCCCTTGTCCCTCGCCTCATTTAT
>JAKSJJ010000322.1 GCA_024398335.1 Bacteroidales bacterium
CTCGCTCTTCGAGGACTTGGCTCTTACGGATATGATAAAGACGCCCGCAGACAAGCCGGAAAATACGTGAACATGGTTTGTGATGTTTTCGCCGCTACGGGAAATCTTTGGGAAAAATATAACGTGATAGACGGAAGCGTCGCTGAGGGTCTGGAGTATCAGACACCTCCTATGCTCGGATGGAGCGCCGGCGCCTTCCTTTATTGCTGTTCAGTAATTGAAAACTCTAAATTATGAAAGGACTCAGAATAATTTTGCTAACGCTTTTGGCCGTCTGCTGTCCGCTGCTCTCATATGCGCAGACATATAAGGTCAGCGGTGTGATTTCGGACGAGATGGGCCCTCTCCCTGGCGCCGCTGTCATGATTAAAGGCACGACCACGGGAACCATGGCTGAGGCTGACGGTACATTCTCTATCGACGTGTCCAAAGGTGACGTTCTCGTCGTTGAATGCCTTGGCTATACCGCCCAGGAAGTTGTCGTGGATGGCTCTGACAAGCCGCTCTCTATCAGGCTCTCCACTGATACCGTGTTTCTTGATGATGTCGTTGTCATCGGATACGGTAGCGTGAAGAAAAGTGATTTGACAGGATCTGTGGCCAGCGTGTCATTGGACCAGATCGAGAACATAACCTCTCCTTCCGTGGAAGGTGTGCTCCAGGGCCGTGCCGCCGGATTGCAGGTCATGAACACCTCTCAGGATCCGGGCGCCGGCTCAGTGCTCCGAATCAGGGGTAACAGCTCCCTGAACGGATCCAACACACCTCTTATCGTGCTTAACGGTTTCCCTCTTGGTGACGCCGGCAACTTGTCTTTGATCAGCGCTTCCGACATTGAGTCCATTGAGATTCTCAAGGACGCCTCATCCGCCGCGATCTACGGATCAAGAGGAGCGAACGGGGTCATCATCATCCAGACAAAGAGCGCTAAAGGAGGGGAGACTCATGTCGAGGTGAAGCATCAGACTACTATCGGAATGTTCTCGGACAAGCTCAATGTCTGGAAAGACCCGCTTCAGATGGCCCAGATCGCCAATGAGGAGCTCATGAACGCAGGACTTTCCGCCCTTTATACGGGACAGTATAATAATGGTGTCTATTATCCTTCGCTTCTGGAGATCGAGGAAGGCAAGTGGTCAAACACCGACTGGGCGTCTATCTGTCTTCGCACTCCTGTCGTGAACAGCACAGGAGCGAGCGTGTCCACATCAAGCGACCGCAGCTCCCTTAACCTGAGTTTCAACTACTATGACGACCAGGGAGTTTACATCAAGGATAATTACCGTAAGGGAAACCTTAACTTGAACGCCATGTTCAAGCTGTGGAAGAACGTGACCCTGCAGGCTTCCTCTATCATCGCTATTTCCGCCCGTAACGTGAATAACGGCCTCGAGTATGGACGTAACCCTCTCTGGCCGGTGCGCAATCCTGAC
>JAKSJJ010000323.1 GCA_024398335.1 Bacteroidales bacterium
ATCTTTATGCCATAACACATCAGCGTAGGCACGATGCCGCTTATCATCCATGTTCCGCTGATAGCGCCTATCAGCAGCAATATAATCAGCGCGGAGCCTATACCTTTAATATTATTTTCAATGGACGACTCGATATCGCTCCATTTCTTCCCATAGATAAAGATAGATATCGCTATGACTACACCTGAGGACAGGATGAGAGCCACCTGGCTGCCGCCGCTGAGGGCGTCCGCCCCGAAGAACTTCACAACGCAGAAAAGCAGCGACACCAGCACCGCTACCGGCACCAGTGCCACCCACCATGAAGGCTCAGTATTTACACTTTTTCCTTTCAAGAAGAGTCTATCTATGAAGCGCGTCCCAGAGCATTGTCTTAAGGGCAGGGAGATTCTCTCCGGAAACTGACGAGAAGAAAATGTGAGGGACATCAGTAGGGAGCGTAGGCTCTATCTCCGATATCATCTTCTCGTCAAGCATATCTGACTTCGAGATGGCCAGCACACGCTCCTTGACAAGAAGCTCCGGATTGTAAAGTCTAAGCTCGTTAAGAAGAATATCATATGCCTTCTTGAAATCATCCGTATCCGCAGGGATAAGGAAAAGAAGGATAGAGTTACGCTCGATATGGCGAAGGAAACGAAGTCCAATGCCCTTGCCCTCATGCGCGCCTTCGATGATTCCAGGGATATCCGCCATCACGAAAGACTGGTCGTCGTAGTATCTTACTATACCGAGATTTGGCTCCAAGGTCGTGAACGCATAGTTGGCGATCTTTGGCTTAGCCGCGGTCACAGCGGCGAGAAGAGTAGATTTTCCGGCGTTAGGGAAGCCTACAAGGCCGACATCGGCGAGAATCTTCAACTCAAGAATAAACCATCCTTCCTGGCCAGGCTCTCCCGGCTGAGCATAACGAGGGGTCTGGTTGGTCGCGGATTTGAAGTTGTTATTACCCAATCCGCCACGGCCTCCAGGGATAAGTATCTTCTCCTCCCCTGGCTCCAGAAGTTCCATAAGAACCTCTCCTGTCTCAGCGTCCTTCGCTACTGTTCCGAGCGGAACGTCAAGGATGACGTCCTCGCCGTTCTTACCCTTGCACAGCTGACCGCTGCCGGCGGCGCCATGCTCCGCCATCACATGCTTACGATATTTAAGATGGATAAGAGTCCAGAACTGAGGGTTCGCCCTGAGGATAATATGTCCTCCTCTACCTCCATCTCCGCCGTCAGGACCACCCTTAGGCACATATTTCTCCCTGCGCAGGTGCATTGAACCCGCTCCGCCGTTACCACTACGGCAGAAAATCTTCACGTAGTCTATGAAATTGCTATCAGCCATAAATATCGATAAAAATTAAAGCATTGGAATAATTGTCTCCATCTTGATGCCACGGGAGCCTTTGATAAGGATGGTGGCGTCAGTTATGCCCACG
>JAKSJJ010000324.1 GCA_024398335.1 Bacteroidales bacterium
CGATAAGTATAGTCAGCGATGAACTTGAGACCCTTGACGATGTTGAAAGTAAGACGGTTAGTCAAGGTCAGGTAGTTATTTACGTGCTGGTTATGGTTTCTTCCGTCAAGGAAGGCGCCGGCACGTCCGCTGAACAGAGGAGAAGTCGCGTCCGCCATATATCCTGGCTGGATATTGATTGTTCCGTCAGGGTTATAAGGAACGTACATAGGACCTACGTTCTGAGTGAGATTGAAAAGAATACCACTACTCATATGTCCGTCAGAACCGTCCTGCTCCCAGAATCCGCCATAAGCATATTTCATTCTCTCGTAGCTGGCGCTCACGGAATAATCAAGCCACTTAGCGACTTTCGCGTCAATCTTCGCACGGAATGAGAATGAGTTATAGATATCCTCAGAAGCGTTGTTGAAAATACCCTCCTTGTAAAGATAACGGCCGCTGGCGTAGTAACGGATCTTGTCATTACCGCCGCGTACTGTGACGTTGTGCTCCGTCTCAGGACGAACGCGCTTGAAGATCTCACTGTACCAGTCATAGTTGCCCAGATAGACGTAAGTGTAAAGGCCAGATGTGTCCGGAATGACCCATGGACGCTCAGGATTCTCTGTCACATCATAACGGCGGTCCTTCATCATCTGGATCTGCTCGTCTGTGTATGTGTAAGCGCCATAGCCTTTCAGATAAGTGTAGAACTCGTTACAGAGGGTGATGTAATCGTAAGACGAGGTCATGAAATCGGTCTTTGTGGTGTTCTGAGAGACACTGACTCGGCCGTTGTAAGTGATCTTCGCCTTGCCCTCCTCACCGCTCTTGGTGGTGATAAGGACGACACCAGCGGAAGCCTTCGCTCCATAGATAGCGCAAGCGGAAGCGTCCTTGAGGACTGAGATGTTAGCGATATCGTTAGGATTGACCTGTCCGAGGCTGCCTTCAACGCCGTCGATAAGAACGAGAGGTGAACCTGAGTTCACTGACACGTTACCGCGGATATTAAGGCTGTACTGATTTCCCTCGATGCTACCGCTACCGGTCGTGAGAACAAGAGAAGGGTCAGCTCCCTGGAGAGCGAGAGCGGTGTTGGTCACAGGACGCTGATTCAAGTCCTTTCCGTCAATAACGGAAACAGCGCCTGTCAAATTAGCCTTTTTCTGAGTACCGTAACCGACGACCACGACCTCATCGAGCTCGGTGGCGCTATCGGCCATTACGATAACAAAAGGATCAGGCTCAGAACCGTCGAGAACAATCTCGACATCCTTAAGGCCGATGAAGGAAACTGTGAGGTTGGCAGGATATGAGATTCCTGTCAAGCTGTAATTTCCATCATAATCAGAGATGAAGCCCAGGGTTGTACCCTTGACTATCAACGAAGCGCCGATGAGGGGTTCTCCCTGAGCATCGACGACTCGACCCTTAA
>JAKSJJ010000325.1 GCA_024398335.1 Bacteroidales bacterium
ACGTCTTCTTGCTACTTTCACTAACGAGTGGGGAGCAGTACTTCGTTAATAATCAGGTAAATGCGTAGGCGTACAATCATAACTTCGCTCTGTTGCGTCCTTGCCTTGCTTCTAGCCGTATCTTGCGGAATGGGCAGGGGAGGACGTATCATACCGAGAGGAAAGATGTCTAAGATTTACGCCCGCATGCTCATCACGGACCAGTGGATCAGCGATAATGGTTTTTCTCGCCAGGCGGACACCTCGCTTGTTTATGAGCCTATCTTCAAAAGCTATGGATATAACGCTGATGATTATAGAGCGAGCATGGCTTACTATATGGAGGATCCCGCCCGTTATGAGAAGATGATTATCCGCTCAAGAAAAATGCTCGAGCAGAAGCTCAACGAGGTAAAGGCGGAAAAGGCGAAGATAGACGCGGCGGCAGGAAAGGAACCATACTACCTGAACGCCAGATACGATCAGTCTATTTTCGTGCCTAAGGCTTCCTGCGCGGAGGACCTTATCATGGATACTCTTCGCCTGTTCCACGATACTCTGGTATTCAACCTCAGAAATGACATGGCGACTCTAGCTGATACCCTGTCTGTCTGCTATCATCCTGTGGAGGAGGATTTGAGCATGGAGCTCCAGGTCTTGCCGGATGAAGATCCTGACACGGATTCTGTCCAGACTATCGGAGGTGTCGAGGTCGTGGACGGAGAGGTTCCGCCCGATGCGCTCGAGGTGCTTCAGGAGGAAAAGCCAAGGTTAAGGAAAGCATTGCCTCGCGCGATGGAAAAAATAGAAGAAGTGAACTGATATGAGACATATAACCGCTGATTACATATATGCGTTGGACTGTTTCGAGCCTATAAAGCTAGGCTATGTCGATATCGATGATAACGGCATGGTCCTCGCTTACGGAAAGGCTGAGCAAAAAGCCCAGGAACACTACGAGGGAGCGATAGTCCCAGGCTTTGTCAACTGTCATTGCCACATAGAGTTGTCCCACCTTCAGGGAAAATTCCGCAAGGGCACAGGTATGGCAGGATTCTTGGACCAGATCAACAGCCTTCGTGACTGGGCCGGTTTTGATGTTAAACAACAGCTTGTCAGAGAGTGGCTCAAGAAGATGTGGGATAGAGGAGTGTCAGCTATGGCTGATATCAGCAATGACGACAGTTCCTTCGTTCCTAAGAAAGAATCTCCGTTATATACCAGGACCTTCATAGAGCTCTTCGGCGACCGTCCGGAGCAGTGCGGCCAGATCATGGAAGGAGCGTTCGATCTTCAGAGAAAGGCCGCTGCGCTTGGGATTGACGCCGCTCCGACGCCTCATTCCTGCTATACCATGAGCCCGGAGCTTGTGACCGCGTCCGCTAAGGCTGGACTTCAGAGCGGATACCTTTCTTATCATTCTCAGGAAAGCGCTG
>JAKSJJ010000326.1 GCA_024398335.1 Bacteroidales bacterium
TTTTATACACACACAGTGAAAACTGTGATTCTGCAAAGATATAAATAAAATTGAAATTTGATTACCTCCATGATTACTCAGTGATTAGTAGTGTACAATTCCCGGAGCCGGGCGACTCCAGGTAGAGGTAAATGCCGTCCGGAAGATCGGCAATTCCGGTCAGTTCGGAGAGGTTCTCCGCAATGTAGCTGCCCTGGCCGGAGAAGTCCGCCGGAGTCTTGTCTTCGGCGTTCAGACGGGCGGGCGTAAGGTCCGGATCGATAAGACCGAACACACTGATAGAAGCACCCTTAGGTGGGGCGATAGCCATAGCCTTGCCGTGGAATTCGAACCATACGTTCGAGCTTTTCTTGATACTCTTTTGCATTTGTGTCTTTGTTTTTATTGGTTAATCATTTGCTACGGTCAAAGTGCCGTCCGCCTTTGCATTGCCGTAAAATACGCCTTTCACTTCGTCCCACAGACCCACTTTACGCCCGTAGGTGCAAGGCCTGAGCTTGTATAGCAGGTCTCCACTCGAACTTTCACCTCTGAATCCATACAGTTCTCCTGCTGCGCCATAGAGAAATGAAATATTCTTGCACGACAGCTTAATCCTCGATGTCGATAGTCTCGTTCCGCCTGTATAGGCGAGAATCCTATTGCCATCCATATCCTCGACAGACATACTCGTCGGAGGATATATCGCCACGCAGCGAGGCAAATTCAAAATGCCTTTTGTCATTATGATATGACTCGAACTGGCATTACCACAATCTGTACTGCCGCTACTTTTGGCAATCAGTTGAAAATATCCACCAGATCCTGTAGTATAGAACACCCGGCACCCTTCCTGGACATTAGCAAACTCCGCATAGAACGTCCCTGTAGTAGTCGGCAGGAGATCCGTCTTCACATAGGCCACGCCATCGCCTATGAGCTTGTCGTAGAACACAGGGACGGGCTCCACGTACCCCGCACAGAGAGTCCGGATGGCGTCTGTGAGAGTGGGATCATCAACCCCTGTCACCTCGTTGGCATATGCCAGTAGAGCCGCGAGCCTGGAAGAGACATTTCCGTCCGGAAGCACAAGCTCAGAGAAGGAACCGCTGCCTCCGCCATAGCAGTCACACAAAGTCATGACCGCAGAGCTGAGTTTGGTGTCCCCTGCCTCCGTGGTCTCGTTAGCGGTGTCTATGAGTGCCCGTATCTTGGCTGTGAGTGACATTACAGAAGCGAGTTAGCGGTAAGGTAATCCTCGTAGAGTTCGTCCACCTTGGAAGAGAGCGCTCCGAGGCTTTCCCAGAGGGATGCCAGATCCCCCGTGTCAGCCTTCTCAGAGAGCATATTCTCCACGCTGGAGATCTCATTGCCCAGGCTCTCGACCTCCCTTATCAGCGCATCCACTCTCGGGTCCGCGCC
>JAKSJJ010000327.1 GCA_024398335.1 Bacteroidales bacterium
TATGTTATTTGCCTGGGTACGCTTCGCGGCCGCCTGTCACATCCCTTTAAGACGACAAACGTAACCGCTGACAATCAGGCACTTAACAACACACGTACGCACAATACGTGCGCGTCGTGCGCCCGAAAACGGACAAATATACGATTTTTTGTGGGATAAATCAATAGGGAAGACCCCTGTCTTTGATGGCTTTCAGACTAGTCCCGATACCAGTCTATGCTTGATTTCAGGCCCGCGATCCACACAGTGTCTCCTTCCTGGAAGCGCAGGTCCGCTCCAGGGTTCGTGATGGTCTGGGAGCCTCTTATGACGCTGATGACCATGGTTCCGGTCGAACGCATATAGACATCTTTGAGCACTTTGCCACAGAGGTAGTTGTCCTCTGTCAGAAGTATGCTCTCGACCGCGAATTCCTCATCTGATTCTTTCGGAAGGGAATTGGAGCATGAGTCCTTGAGCATCTTCTTGAACTCTTCAAGCTGTGGATATGTACCTACCGCTAGGAGTACGTCTCCGGGGTAGATCGGCTCGTTCGGGCCTGGAATGACAATGGACGAAGAGCCTCTCTCTATCTTTACGATATTGACTCCGGTATCTTGCCTGAACGGTATCTCTCTGAGACGGAGCCCTATCAACGAAGAGTCCGCTGAGCCAACTCCTTTGCCTATGTGCACGTCATATTCACCGAGTTTCTCCCTCACTGTGTTGGAGACTATGGCCTCTTGTCTTCGCTGCTCATCTTTGGCGTTCAGATTGCGTATGAAACGAGACTCGAGAATGTCGAATTTATGTATGGAGCGGCGCGCCGCGATGAACACGGTGAAGCCGAGCAGCGATATCAGCAGGACCTCCCATCCGTCAAGGTCGAAATGATCCAGGAGTACCACCAGGACAAAGCCTAGCGCGATGACGGAGCGCAGTAGCATCAGTGACAGGACAGGCCAACGGTTAGAGTGCTTTTTTCTTAAAAGTTTCGCCGCGGGAGAGCTGATGGAGCCGTTGGTCACGGCTAGCCCATAGAGGAACGGAGACATGACTAAAAGTGTCATTCCGACCTCGATTAAATTACGTGCTTTGTCGCTGATGAGAGGTGAAACCTTGACTATCAAATTTGTTAGATAAATCCTTGAACCCATGACTATGGCAACAAGCAGCACACCATAAAGTCCTACCCTCAGGACATAGGCCTTGAGAAGATTTTTCCACTCGCTCTCTTCAGCTTTGGATTTGGCCGTAGACTCTTGTGGAGGGTCGATTTTTTCAAGTATTCTTTGCGGGATACGTCGCTTCAGAAATGCGGTGAGCGGCGTTCCGAGCTTTATCATGTAAGGGGTGGTAAACGCGGTTATGACGGATACGGAAATTATGACAGGATAAATGAATTC
>JAKSJJ010000328.1 GCA_024398335.1 Bacteroidales bacterium
GACGGAGTCGTCCTCCAAAGTAAGAAGGTGTATGCTTGCCAGACAAAGGAGGATCTGGTGCAGATGAAGCGTTATCTTGGCGTGCAGTGCGTTCTTTTCGCGCATGACAGTGAGTCAGACGCGGCACGCGAGGCGCTGGCGGAAGATTGTCTTGACCTTGGCATCCATATCTTGACGGCCCCGAAAATTGACAGCGTAGATTTCGCGGGCATGTCACAGGGGGCGATCAAGGAGGTTACATCGGGAGGAAGCGAGTTTATTCCTGACGGAATGAGCGCATTCGAGCGTAATCTCAAGAGAGCGTTGGATTGTTTCCTCGCTGGAATTCTCCTTATCGTTTTCTCGCCTTTGTTCCTTATATGTTACCTGGCGCTTAAGTTCTCTGACGGTGGCCCTGCCATTTATAGTCAGGAGCGCATCGGAAGGTTCGGACGTCCGTTCATGATCTACAAGTTCCGCTCGATGAGAGTTGACGCTGAGGCCGCAGGCCCTGCCCTGTATTCCGGCGATGATGACCCTCGTCTTACAAAGGTCGGAAAGTTCCTTCGTCAGCATCATCTTGATGAACTTCCTCAGCTTTGGAATGTATTCATCGGTGACATGGCATTCATCGGATATCGTCCTGAACGCAAGTTCTACATTGATCAGATCATGGAGATAGACCCTAGATACTATTATCTATATCAGATTCGTCCGGGTGTGACCTCCTATGCTACTTTGAAGAACGGCTATACGGACACCATGGAGAAGATGATACGAAGACTCGAGTTCGATCTTTACTACCTCAGGCATCGTTCGATGTTCTTCGACGCTAAGATACTTTTCCAGACATTCATGAACATCGTGTTCGGAAAGAAATTCTAATACTGTCAGTGCAAGTAATAGACGATATATCTAAGCTTAAGCCTGGTCTTTCAGGCATAATGAGAGTGAAAAACGACGGTAGCCTAATCGCTGCCGCCGTTTGTTCATGTGTGGAGTCGCTTGACGAACTGATTATAGTATATAATGACTGTACGGACAATAGCGAGGAGGTGATACTCTCGCTCCAAGCGCGCTTCCCGGACAAGATAAGAGCCTTCGCTTATCCCTATAAGGTTCTTTCAACGGGACTGACGCAGGAGGAATTCCTCCAGGCGCAAGCCTTGCCTGACGATTCGCCACAGCTTCTTTGCAATTATTATAATTTCGCCCTTTCGAAGGTGAGCTGCCGTTATGCGATGAAAATCGACGCTGACCAGATCTACTTCCCTGATGAGTTGAAGTATTGGGCCGCCCTGTGTAGAGAGGGCCGCCTCGAGCTCCCGCTTTGGAAAAAGATCGTAGGCTCTTTGGTGGATTGGTACCTTATCCGCATGAGAAGGCTTACATGGAAACG
>JAKSJJ010000329.1 GCA_024398335.1 Bacteroidales bacterium
GCTCTTTTGTCCAGGTACGGAAAGGTCCTCCGGACGCGGTGAGGTGAATCCTCTCGACAGCATTGCCGGCAGAGCCCTGAAGACACTGGAATATAGCAGAATGCTCAGAGTCCACAGGAAGGATAGGCACGTCATAGCGCTTCGCCATGTCCATGACAATAGAACCCGCGGCGACGAGCGTCTCCTTGTTCGCAAGCGCTATCGCCTTGCCTGCCTTTATGGCCGCCACGGTCTAGCGGAGTCCGCTGAAACCGACCATCGCCGTAAGAACCATGTCTATGTTGTCCCCGGCGACAAGGTCACAGACAGAATCCATGCCCGCGAAGACCTTTATGTCATGAGGATCAAGCGCCTCTTTGACTTGCCCGTACTTAGACTCGTTGCATATGACAACAGCGTTCACGTCAAACTCAATAGCCTGAGCGACAAGCATATCCACGCTATTATTCGCCGTCAGCAATTCGACCTGGAAAAGATCTTTATGCTGGCGGACCACATCAAGAGCCTGGCGTCCGATAGAGCCGGTAGAGCCGAGAATGGCCAGTCTTCGTTTTTGCACACCTTCCTGCATCATAACTTGATATATTCTTCCGGATTGAGGGCAGAGCCCTTGTACCACAATTCAAAACTTAGTCCCGCGTCTTTACCTACCATGGCGATAGACTCTCCCGCCGACACCTTATCCCCCGAGCTCTTGAGGACCTTTCCGGCATGGCGGTACACGCTTATGAGCTCGCCCTTATGCTGGATCACGATGACATACCCGTCAAGATCACTCCAAAGCGAAGCTATGACGGTCCCATCGAGCACCGACGATACGCCAGAGCCCTCCTGGGCCGAAATATCCACAAACGGATGCGCCACGGGGTCAAAGCCTGTCGCCACCGCGCCCCTGACCGGGGCGAAAAAATGAAGGCCCTCCACATGAATGTCTGACCTGATGGCACCCGACGAACTGACGCCCGTCTGAGCCATGACTCCTCTCAGAAGGGTATCACTCGAGGCGAACGCCGCCTTCTGCTCATCGCTGTACTCCCCCTTCGGGGTCAACGCGAGTATACTGTCCACTGGGAGAGGTACGTCACCGTCCACTATCCTCGCCAGATTTTCAGCATAGAGTTCCCACCTTCCGATGACGCCACGAAGAGAGTCGACCATGACCGCGGTACGTACAGCCGCACGTCGTGTAGACGCGTCAGGATAGCCCGGAATCAAGAGTCTTAACGGCGTAAAGGCCACTAGAAGGAAGAAAAGGCAGAACGCCAAGACCCACTTCGCCACCCTGGCGTAGTCTATGTTTTTTAAGTCAATTTTTGGTAAGGCCATTCTAATTTGCTATATTTGTCGCTATGGACAGGCTCAT
>JAKSJJ010000033.1 GCA_024398335.1 Bacteroidales bacterium
ATCAACGAAGCGCCGATGAGGGGTTCTCCCTGAGCATCGACGACTCGACCCTTAAGCGTACCTGTCTGCGCCATCGCGGTGATGGTGAGAAGGCAAGCGATAAAGATCGCGAACATTTTCTTGGTGTTCATTGTTTCTTTGGTTAATTATGTTGGTTGTTAATTTCTATCGGACAACTTTACATGCGATAGCCCTGAGAGCGGCGGCCTTTTCCGGATCCAGGCCGCAGGTGGAAACCTGCTCATTAAAGCCTTCAGGGAACATGATAAGGAAGTTTACGCATGCTTTCAAATACGCTCCATACTCGCTCTGATGCTTGCTGTCATCAGCGTAAAGAGGGATGTCCGGGCGAAGGGCGCGTGAAAGAGCGAAAGCCTTGCCTATAGGGGAAACCTCCGCATGGGAGACTTTCGCCATGGCGCGGGAGCCTTTCGCGAGATATTTGTCAAACTGCTTCACGGAAGCAAACCCACCGTTCTGAGCCCCCTCGTATGCCCATGTAGACTCGACGAACACTCTAGCCTGAGGGGAGAAATCTCTTACTTTGCATGCGAGGCATGCGCAATCATCGATCACATGAGCATGCTCCTTGCGATCCCTCGCGTAGCGCGCAGGGTTCTGGCTCTGGTCCTGGAGGAAAACATATGCGAAGTCTCCGAACTCGACAGCGTACTCAGTCTGCGAGAGTTCGAGGTGCTGTCCGAAGTTCTGTCCGCCCTTGAGGGACACCTCCACGTCAAGATAATGTCCATGATTCCACGCGATCTCCTTGAGCATCCACGAAGCTCCGGCGACGTAAGTGAAAGAGTTGCCTATGCAGAGAACGTTCGTTGTGTCCACCGGTTCCCGGGCGCCGAGATCCTGAGCGTAAGCCGCGCTGTTGTCGCCACGGGCGAACCTGACTCTGGAGTGCTCACCGCCCTGCTCTGAGCCGTCGCAAGTACAAGGACCTACGGCACGTACACGCACCTGGACCATTGAGTCATTGATCTCGTTCTCGAAACGGAGAGTCTGCAGCATGGTAGAGACCTGGGACTTTTTCGTGCCGTCGTCGCCTGTCGCCTTGAAAGTACACTTTATCTGAGGGTCTTCCTCCGTACTCATAAGGTCATAAGGCATGCTCTTCCACTGCCCTCCGTCAAGGAACTCGACGACATAGTACTTCGGAGCGCCCGGCTCAGTCATCAAAGAGAAATCTATCTCCACGAAACTGCCGGCCGCGAGGTGTACCACAGGAAACTGGAAAAGGAAATAATCATCCTGCCTCATAGAGGCGATAGCTGGAGCTCCGGAAAAAGAATAAGGCACATCCGGCCTTTCAGAATTGAGAGTCCCCGCTGAGAGAATACCCGCTCCGTAATATGTCGCAGGCATACTTTTCTCGGACCAGAGTTTCTGTAAAGATTCTCCCTCCGATTTCTCAAAAACCCACAGGCTCGGGAAAGCCTGCGCCAGGGCCTGGCTAGTATGGTCAGGCAAAATAACAGCGGCTATAAGAGCCAACTTTATAAAGGCCTTTTTCATACAAGCAAATGTATAAAAAAAAAGCGCTTATCCAAAGGATAAACGCCTTTTTTATCGCATGAGTTCTGATTACTCAGCTGCCTCTGCTGGAGCCTCAGCCTTTTTAGCGCGGCTACGACGGGTAGTCTTCTTAGCCTCTGGCTTAGCAGCTGCGAGTGCTGCCTCGTTGAAATCAACGAGCTCGATGATTGCCATGTCAGCGCCATCACCCTGACGGAAACCGGTCTTGAGGACGCGGGTGTATCCGCCTGGACGGTTAGCTACTCTTGGAGCGACCTCACGGAAAAGCTCTGTGATAGCCTCTTTACGCTTGAGATAGCTGAAAACGACACGACGTGAATGAGTAGTATCCTCTTTGCACTTGGTGATGAGAGGTTCTACATAAGTCTGCAGAGCTTTCGCCTTAGCGACGGTAGTCTCGATCCTGTGGTTGAGGATCAGGGATGACGCCATGTTGGCGAGAAGGGCTTTGCGATGACCACTCTTACGACCAAGGTGGTTGATTGCTTTATTGTGCCTCATTGTTATACGTTCTTTTTCTTAGGTTCGATATTAAACTTGGTTACATCCATTCCGAATGAGAGATGCATCTTCTCGACGAGCTCATCGATTTCGCCAAGAGACTTGCGGCCGAAGTTACGGAACTTCATGAGCTCAGCTCTTGAGTATGACACGAGGTCAGCGAAAGTGTCGATGTCAGCAGCCTTGAGACAGTTGTATGCCCTTACGGACAGACCCATGTCTGAAAGTCTGGTAAGAAGAAGATGTCTCTTCTCAAGCGCATCTGTAGAGAGGGTCTCAGGGGTCTGCTCGATGCTTCCGCCGAGAACAGTCTTTGAGCCGTCTGTAAAGAGGTTGAAATGGTAAATAAGGATGGTAGCAGCCTCCTGAAGAGCGTTCATAGGAGAAATTGAACCGTCGGTAACGATCTCGAGGGTCAGTTTCTCGTAGTCAGTCTTCTGCTCGACACGCCAGTCGTCCTGAAGCCAGTTGACGTTCACGATAGGAGTGTAGATAGCGTCAATGGCGATAGTTCCGATAGGAGCGTTCTCGTCGCGGCTCTCGTCAGCAGGAACGAATCCTCTACCCTTTGTGATGGTGAGGGAGATCTCAAGCTTGACAGCAGTCTCGAGAGAGCAGATGTGCAGATCAGGATTCAACACCGTGAAAGCAGACAATCCCTTGGAGATGTCGCCTGCGGTAAACTCCTGCTTACCGCTGATGACAAGGTTTACGACCTCAGAATCAATCGTGTCTGTCATCCTTTTGAACCTGACCTTCTTGAGGTTGAGGATGATATCCTGCATACCCTCGATTACGCCAGGGATGGTAGCGAATTCCTGGTCAACACCAGAAATCTTGATTGAGCTGATAGCGAAACCTTCCAAAGAAGACAACAGGATACGGCGAAGGGCGTTGCCGATAGTCTGGGCGTAGCCAGGCTCCAGCGGACGGAACTCGAAGCGACCGACGGTGTCGGTTCCCTCAAGCATGATCACCTTATCCGGTTTCTGAAATGCTAAGATTGCCATATGGTAACTTATTAGGTGTTAATTATTACTTAGAGTAAAGTTCGACGATGAGCTGCTCGTTGATAACCTCAGGAATCTCAGTGCGGACTGGAGTATTGAGATACTTACCGCAAAGGTTCTTAGCATCGAACTCAATCCATGAGTACTTGGTAGCTGAGGCTACGCTGTTAGTGATAACCTCAAGGCTCTTTGACCTCTCGCGGACAGCGATGACATCACCAGCCTTTACAAGTGCTGAAGGCACGTTGCAGATCTCTCCGTTAAGAGTGATGTGGCAGTGTGAGACGAGCTGACGAGCGGCTGCTCTTGTAGGAGCGACACCCATACGGTAAACAAGGTTGTCAAGGCGTGACTCGAGGAGAATGATAAGGTTCTCACCAGTCTGTCCCTTCATGCGGGAAGCCTTGTCATAGAGGTTGCGGAGCTGTCTCTCGAGAACGCCGTAAGTATATTTGACTTTCTGCTTCTCTTTGAGCTGAGTACCGTACTCAGAAACTTTCTTACGCTTGCGAGCGAGACCATGCTGTCCTGAAGGATAGTTCCTCTTCTCGAAGTTCTTATCCGGACCGAAGATAGGCTCACCGAATTTACGCGCGATCTTGGTACTAGGTCCTGTATATCTTGCCATAGTAATTCTTCTTTAAATTGTTCTCTGATTAAACTTTACGACGGCCTTTTGGACGGCATCCGTTGTGTGGCATTGGTGTTACGTCAACGATCTCGGTAACCTCGATACCTGCACCATGGATAGTTCTGATAGCGGACTCACGACCCTGACCAGGACCCTTAACATAAGCTTTCACTTTGCGAAGTCCAAGGTCATACGCGGTCTTAGCTGCATCCTGAGCTGCGACCTGAGCTGCGTAAGGAGTGTTCTTCTTAGAACCCCTGAAACCGCTCTTACCTGCTGAAGACCAGCTGATAACCTGACCTACGCTGTTTGTAAGAGTAACGATAACGTTGTTGAAGGTTGATGAAATATGAGCCTCGCCATAAGCGTCAACCTTGACAACTCTTTTCTTTGTTGTAGTAGTTTTCTTTGCCATAATTCATCAATGTTATTTAGTCGCTTTCTTCTTGTTTGCGACAGTTTTCTTCTTACCCTTTCTTGTGCGGGCATTGTTCTTGGTGCTCTGGCCGCGTACAGGAAGACCGTTACGATGGCGGATTCCTCTGTAGCAACCGATATCCATCAGACGCTTGATGTTAAGCTGGATAGAAGAGCGGAGCTCACCCTCGATCTTGTAAGTAGATCCGATGAGAGCACGGATTGCCGCAACCTGATCATCTGTCCAGTCACCAACCTTGATGTTCCAATCGATACCGCAGTCAGTAAGGATCTTCTGGGCTGAGCTGCGACCGATTCCGAAGATATAGGTAAGACCTATCTCTCCACGTTTGTTGTTTGGTAAATCAACACCGGCTATTCTTGCCATAATCTATGTTTTGCTTTAATTATTATACAATTGGATTAACCTTGGCGCATCTTGAACTTTGGGTTCTTTTTGCAGATTACATAAAGACGGCCTTTACGCTTGACGATCTTGCAATCTTCGCTGCGCTTTTTGATGGAAGTTTTGACTTTCATTATTGCAATGATTTATTTGTATCTGAAAAAAATTCTTCCCTTTGATAAATCATAAGGTGACATCTCCACTTTGACTCTATCTCCAGGCAGAATCTTGATGTAGTTCATCCTCATCTTTCCGGAGATGTGGGCGATGATTACGTGACCATTCTCGAGCTCGACTTTGAACATCGCGTTTGGAAGGGTTTCTATAATCACACCCTCTTGCTCTATGGCTGCTTGTTTTGGCATTAAAATATCACTTTAAAATTTAACTATTATATATTTTCAATAAAATCAAAGGTGGATAATAATTCCGCCTGACCTTTTCGGACAACTACCGTAAGTTCGTAGTGAGCTGATTTCTTCCTGTCAGCAGTGTGCACTTCCCAACCATTTTTTGCAAGATACACACCTCTTGTACCGGCGTTGATCATAGGCTCGATGCAGATGGTCATTCCATCGACGAGCTTGCTACCCTTGCCTGGTCTGCCGAAGTTAGGCACCCCTGGCTGTTCGTGCATTTCTCTGCCAATTCCGTGGCCTTCCAGCTCACGGACAACGGAAAAACCAAATGACTCAGCGTACGACTGTACAGCGAATCCGATATCGCCTGTGCGGTTTCCGGCAACGGCCGCGGCAATACCCTTATAAAGGGATGCCTTCGTCACATCAAGGAGTTCACGGGTCCTAGCGTCCACTTCCCCGACAGGGAAAGTGTACGCTGAGTCTCCGTTCCATCCTTTATACAACGTCCCGCAATCTACAGACACTATGTCGCCTTCTTTAAGCACGTAATCCGAAGGGAATCCGTGCACGACGACATCGTTAACTGAGATGCAAAGAGCTGCCGGGAAACCGTCGTAACCTAGAAAGCTTGGTATAGCACCGTTATCACGGATAAAGGTCTCAGCCACTCTATTCAACTCGAGAGTTGTCACACCAGGAGCGACTACCTTACCGACCTCCGCCAATGTCTTCGAGACGAGAATTCCGTTCTCGCGCATCAGCTCTATCTCTTCCTCGGTTTTCGGTTTTATCATCTTTTCAAAGATCTATTGAATTACATTCCGGAACGTCCGGTCAGACGGCCAGTCTTCATCAGACCGTCATAGTGGCGCATAAGCAAGTGGCTTTCAATCTGCTGGAGAGTATCCAGGACAACACCCACGAGGATAAGGAGGGAAGTACCTCCGTAGAAGCTCGCGAACTGGTTGTTCACACCCAAAAGCATAGCGAATGCAGGGAGAATAGCGATAAGAGCGAGGAAGATAGAACCAGGGAGAGTGACTCTTGACATGATAGCGTCAAGGTACTCGACTGTCATCTTACCAGGCTTTACTCCAGGGATATATCCACCGTTCTTCTTCATATCCTCAGCGATCATAGTAGGGTTTACTGTGACTGCGGTATAGAAGTAAGTGAAGAGCACAACGAGGATACCGAATACGAAGTTATACCAGAATCCGGTGTAGTTGCTCATTGTAGCGGCGAAACCTCTTGTAGCATCGAAGCGGGAGAAGAGCAGAGGGAAGAGCATACAGGCCTGAGCGAAGATGATAGGCATAACGCCGGCCGCGTTCATCTTGAGTGGAAGGTACTGACGTACACCACCGTACTGCTTGTTTCCGACAACTCGCTTAGCGTACTGTACAGGGACGCGTCTTACGGCCTGTACGAGAGCGATAGCTGCTACAAACACGAGGAAGAGTACTACGAGCTCGACGATGAGCATGAGGATACCACCGGCTGCGCCAGTGTTAGCCTTAGTACCGATTTCCGCTGTGAGAGCGTAAGGGAGACGGGCGATGATACCGACCATGATGATAAGGG
This sequence comes from Bacteroidales bacterium, assembly GCA_024398335.1. Classification (GTDB taxonomy): domain Bacteria; phylum Bacteroidota; class Bacteroidia; order Bacteroidales; family UBA932; genus Cryptobacteroides. Next base: position 6,457 of record JAKSJJ010000033.1, read on the forward strand.
AGATACCGTTACCGATACCGCGGTCAGTGATACGCTCGCCGAGCCACATCACGAACATAGTTCCACCGATGAGGATGATAGTCGAAACCAGATTGAAGACCATGTTGCTCCAATGGAGGTTGTTGACTGCCACGAAGTACTCGGCAGAAACCTGCTGGTGAAGATTAGCTACATAGGCAGGGCCCTGGATGCAAAGAATCAGGATGGTCAGATAACGAGTCAGCTGATTCATTTTCCTACGGCCGCTCTCGCCTTCCATCTGGAGTTTACGGAAATAAGGCACGAAAACTCCGAGAAGCTGGATGACGATGGATGCCGAGATGTACGGCATCACACCAAGAGCAAAGATTGAGGCGTTACCGAAAGCTCCACCGGAGAACATGTTCAGCAAGCCGACAAGGCCCTCTGAAGATGTCTCCTGGAACTTGGCGAGACCCATAGGATCTATACCTGGGAGAACGATGAAGCTTCCCAGACGATAGATCAAAAGAAGAAGGAATGTGTATCCGATCCTCTTGCTGAGCTCCTCAATCTTGAAGATGTTCTTGATTGTCTGAATGAGTTTCTTCATCTTGAATTAAATTGTGGTTGCTTTGCCTCCCACAGCCTCGATCTTAGCGAGAGCTGATTTTGAGAAAGCGTTAGCTGATACTTCCAGTTTAGCGGTGAGCTCACCGTTTCCGAGGATCTTAACGAGCTCGTTCTTGCCGACGAAGCCAGCCTCACGAAGTACGTTAACATCGATAGCCTCTACTGAGAGAGCCTCAGCGAGAGCCTGAAGAACAGAAACGTTGATACCCTTATACTCAACCCTGTTAGGGTTAGTGAATCCAAACTTAGGAAGTCTTCTCTGGATAGGCATCTGGCCACCCTCGAATCCAATCTTGCGGGAATAACCGGAACGTGCCTGAGCACCCTTGTGACCACGGGTAGATGTTCCACCGTGACCTGAGCCCTCACCACGACCGAGTCTCTTCTCTCTTCCTTTAGCACCTGCTGCAGGTGTCAAATTATTCAATTTCATCTCGCGATCCTCCTAATTAAATTTCTTCAACTTTAACGAGGTGAAGTACTTTCTCCACCATGCCTTTGATAACAGGAGTGTTCTCAACCTCTACTGTCTGGTTGAGCTTATGGATACCGAGAGACTGAAGATTTGCGATCTGTCTCTTGGTGGCGCCATTCTTACTCTTAACCTGGGTAATTTTAAGTTTTGCCATAATCCTTATCCTCCTTAACCTTTAAATACTCTGCTCATAGGAATACCGCGGAGACCAGCTACGGTATAAGCGTCTCTCATCTCAGTGAGAGCGAGAACAGTAGCCTTCACGAGGTTGTGAGGGTTAGAAGAACCCTTAGACTTAGCGAGCACGTTCTTTACACCTACTGACTCGAAAACAGCACGCATAGCACCACCGGCCTTTACTCCGGTACCGGCTGCAGCTGGTTTCATGAATACGCGGGCGCCGCCGAACTTAGACTCCTGCTCGTGAGGAAGAGTTCCGTTAAGAATAGGAACTTTCACGAGGTTCTTCTTAGCATCCTCGATACCCTTTGAAATAGCGGTAGTGACCTCATTAGCTTTTCCGAGACCATAACCTACAACGCCATTCTCGTCACCTACTACCACGATCGCGGCAAAGCTGAAGTGACGTCCACCCTTGGTTACCTTAGTGACCCTCTGGATGGCGACAAGTCTGTCCTTAAGCTCAAGGTCAGATGTCTTTACTCTTTTAACATTTGTATTTGCCATAATCTCTTAGAAAATTAAGCCACCTTCACGGGCGGCGTCGGCCAAACTTTTAACTCTTCCGTGATAGAGGTAACCTCCACGGTCGAAAGAAATAGTGGTGATGCCAGCGGCGAGAGCGCGCTCAGCGACCTTCTTTCCTACGATTGCGGCAGCCTCGATTCCGGACTTACCTTTGCACTCTACTGCGAGCTCCTTGTCGTTAGACGCGGCAGCTACGAGAGTTACGCCTTTCAGGTCGTCAATAACCTGAACATAGATCTGCTTGTTGCTTCTGAAGACAACCATTCTTGGTCTTTCAGCGGTACCATTTACGACTTTGCGAATACGGTAGTGAATTCTCTGTCTTCTTTCGTTTTTATTCAATGCCATAATTCAATCTCCTATTATTTAGCACCAGCTGACTTACCAGCTTTACGACGAAGCTGTTCACCAACGAATTTAATACCCTTACCCTTGTATGGCTCTGGCTTACGCATTGAGCGGATCTTAGCGGCGACCTGACCGACAAGCTGCTTGTCTGCGCTCTTCAGAACGAGAACAGGGTTCTGACCTTTCTTGACAGCCTCAGCCTCAGCCTTCACCTCTGCAGGGAGGAGAAGCTGGATCTCATGAGAGTAACCGAGGTTGAAGATAAGGGTCTGTCCCTGAACTTCTACACGATAACCGACACCGACGAGCTCCTGCTTGATAGTGAAGCCCTCTGACACACCGACAACCATGTTGTTGATCAAGGCGCGATAAAGACCGTGAAGTGAACGGTGGCGAGGCTGGTCGGTAGGACGGGTCAATTTAACTTCTGTTCCCTCAACGGCTACAGTGATGTCAGAGTCAACTTTCTGACAAAGAGTGCCCTGAGGTCCTTTAACCTTAACAACGTTGTCAGCGGAAACCTCAACGGTCACGCCGGCAGGAAGGTGTACAGGCAATTTACCAATTCTAGACATTTCTTAAAAATTTAGATTAATATACGTAACAAATTACCTCACCGCCGACGTTAAGCTCTTTAGCCTCTTTGTCAGTGATGACGCCCTTTGAAGTAGAAAGGATAGCGATGCCGAGTCCGTTAAGAACGCGTGGCATGTTCTCTACGTCAGTGTAAGTTCTAAGACCTGGACGAGAAACTCTCTCAATCTTCTTGACTGCTGGAGTCTTGGTCGCAGGATGATACTTAAGAGCGATTTTGATTGTGCTCGCAGGGGTACCCTCGATAACCTTGTAGCTGAGGATGTAACCCTTCTCGCAAAGGATCTGTGTGAGAGCCACCTTCATTTTTGAAGAAGGGATCTCAACGACCTTCTTACCTGCTGAATACGCGTTACGTATTCTGGTAAGGAAATCTGCAATTGGATCAGTCATTTTTTTGTCGTTTTGTGGACCGGCGCATCATAGCGCCCGATATCCGATTGTTAATAAATAATAATATATAGGTAATGTTACCAGCTAGCTTTCTTCACACCTGGGATCAGGCCGTTGCTTGCCATCTCACGGAACTGGATACGGCTGATACCGAAGGCACGCATATATCCTTTTGGACGTCCGGTAAGAGAGCAACGATTGTGAAGGCGTACGGGCGAAGCGTTCTTAGGGAGCTTGTCAAGAGCGGCGTAGTCACCGGCCTCTTTAAGAGCTGCACGCTTAGCAGCGAACTTAGCAACCAATTTCGCGCGTTTTACTTCGCGGGCTTTCATTGATTCTTTTGCCATCTCGATTCTCTTTAGTTGTTATGTTTCTTGAAAGGAATACCGAAAGCCTTCAGGAGAGCGTGGCACTCCTCGTCGGTCTTGGCTGTTGTAACGAAGGTGATCTCCATACCGAAGATACGGGTGATCTTCTCGATATCGATCTCAGGGAAGATAATCTGCTCCTTGATACCGAGAGTGTAGTTTCCTCTACCGTCCATCTTCTCAGCGACTCCGTTGAAGTCACGGATACGAGGAAGGGTGATGCGGATAAGTCTCTCAAGGAACTCATACATCTTCACGTTACGGAGAGTAACCTTCACGCCGATAGGCATGCCCTTACGGACTTTGAAGTTAGAGATATCTTTCCTTGAAGTAGTGACGAGGGCCTTCTGTCCAGTGATAGCTGAAAGCTCCTGCTGAGCGACCTCAACGAGCTTCTTGTCACCAGTAGCGTCGCCGACACCCTGATTGATGGTGATCTTGACGAGCTTAGGGCACTGCATTACGGTTGAATAACCGAACTGCTTCATAAGCTGAGGAACGATTTCCTCCTTGTATGTCTTGCTGAGGGCAGGTACGTATCCTGCTGGAACGGTCTGCTCAACAGCTGCTGTAGTTTTCTTTGCCATTATTTAATCTCCTCTCCAGATTTTTTAGCGTAGCGGATCTTCTTCTCACCGTCGAACTTGTAACCTACTCTGGTAGCCTTACCTGACTTAGGGTCAATGAGCTGGACGTTAGAGACGTGGATACCTGCCTCTTGTTTTACAATACCACCCTGAGGATGCTTTGAATTAGGTTTGGTATGCTTGCTTACCATGTTGATACCCTCAACGATGACGCGATCCTTGTCAACGATCATCTCAAGCACCTTACCGGTCTTGCCTTTATCAGCGCCCGCGTTAACAACAACGGTGTCGCCTTTTTTGATATGCATCTTTTTCATAATTTCTCAATAATTAGAGGACCTCTGGTGCCAGTGATACGATTTTCATAAAGTTTCCATCCTCACGGAGCTCTCTAGCGACAGGGCCGAAGATACGGGTTCCGCGAACCTCACCTGCGTTATTGAGGAGAACACATGCGTTGTCGTCAAAGCGGATGTATGATCCGTCAGCACGGCGGATTTCCTTCTTTGTACGTACGACGACAGCCTTAGATACTGTGCCTTTCTTAGCGTCGCCGCCAGGGATGGCACTCTTGATAGCGACTACGATCTTGTCGCCCACTTTAGCATAACGATGGCGGGTTCCACCCAGAACACGGATACAAAGAACTTCCTTTGCACCGCTGTTGTCAGCCACCTGTAAACGTGATTCCTGCTGTATCATTACTACTTAACTTTTTCTACGATTTCTACTAATCTCCAGCTCTTAGACTTGCTGAGAGGGCGAGTCTCCATGATGCGTACGGTATCACCTACGCTGCACTCGTTCTTCTCATCGTGAGCTACGAACTTTGTGGTCTTCTTTACGAACTTGCCGTAAATAGGGTGCATCTCCTTTGTCTCGACTGCTACGACGATGGATTTGTCCATCTTGTTGCTGACAACCGCACCTATTCTTTCCTTACGAAGATTTCTTTCCATAAGATTTCAAAAATTTAGTTTTGTTTCTCCTTCTCAGCAAGGATAGTGATCATGCGGGCGATGTCCTTTCTTGCCTTTGCTATCTTGGAGGTGTCCTCCAGCGGAGAAATTGAGTGATTAACCTTCATGGTGTCAAGGTTTGATTTCTCAACCTCGATGCGGTCGCGCAGGTCTGCGATTGACATTTCGCGTACTTCTTTTGCTTTCATTTCTTTCTCCGTTAATTTTATTCTACATAGTCTCTACGAACCACGAACTTGGTGGTGACAGGGAGCTTCTGAGCGCCAAGGCGAAGAGCCTCTCTAGCGACCTCCATTGGAACACCGTCGATCTCGATGAGAATACGGCCTGGAGTTACAGGAGCTACGAATCCCTCTGGATTACCCTTACCTTTACCCATACGTACCTCAGCAGGTTTCTTGGTGTATGGCTTGTCAGGGAAGATCCTGATCCAAACCTTACCTTCACGTTTCATGTGACGTGAGACAGCCTGACGGGCGGCCTCAATCTGGCGGCCGGTCAGCCAGCAGTTCTCCAAGGTCTTAATAGCGAAAGAACCGAAGCTGATCTGAGCACCCCTCTGGGCAAGTCCTTTCATACGGCCTTTCTGCTGCCTTCTGAATTTGGTTTTCTTTGGTTGTAACATTTTTCTATTACTTTAAATTAAAAACTTTCGTAATAAACGTAACTAATTGAGTGTCAATTGGTTGGGTTGATTAGGCCTCAATTAGGGGACTGCAAAGATAGTAAAAATATTCCAATTACAAAGCCTTT
>JAKSJJ010000330.1 GCA_024398335.1 Bacteroidales bacterium
AACTGCGACAAGTGCGGTTACAAGAACGTAATGATGGCTATGCCTTCAGTTATCGACGCTACCGGCGTTCACTTCTGCGCTCCAGAGGGAACAGCTGAGGAAATGGCCGCTCTCCAGGCTTCTTACGCGCACCTCGTCAAGATGCGTGATGAGATCATCTCTCTGGGTATCATCCCTGCAGTCGAGGACTGGAAGACAATGAACGAGAACCTCTAGGATCAAGTTCATAAATATTAAATGCGGACCTTCACAGCGAAGGCCCGCATTTTTTATCTGAAGAAATCGCTGTCGGATTTCTACTTCAGCACCTGACTGAGGAATTTATTTTCTGTAGGCTGATACGGTTCCTCGACAAGATAGCCGCACTCCGTGCACCAGCCGCCTCCGAGAAGCACGTATTCAAGGGATGCGGTAAACCTGTGGCCTTTCTCGCACTCCCACTCATACTGGGCTCCACTCTGACCGTTCACATGGCCAAGGAACTTTCCGCCGCGGAACTCAGCGGCCGAGCGGACCTCTTCGTCAGTGAGGGAGAATATGCTCTTACTCTCGTCGTAGCCATGATCAAGACATGCGACCTCGCCATTCTCAGCCGCCTTTTCCATATTTTTCTCGACATAACCCGGACGCATCTGCTCCCAAGACTTTATCGACTTATACTCCTCGAGGGACCCATAATAGGCGTTCAATCTCTCAGGATTGTTCTTGACCCAGTCCTGGGTACCCATGCCTTTTTCGAAAGCGAAAGGCTTCATGCCCATCTTGACAGCCCATGCGGGAGCGAGGAAAGCGAGGGAATAGAACCAAGGAAGCTGGCTCTTCAGGCCTGCGAAATACTCGTCCACAGGAACGTTGGCGCGGAAATGAAGGTACTTCTCCAACTCGTCAGCGTCGGTGTACCACATTCCATGGAAATTCCTGAGGGCGAACCACTGCGGCTCGAAAACCTTGTCAGGTCCTGGAAGCCCCAGACCCTTGAGCAGTCTAGACTCAAACTCATAATTTGTCATTCTGTACTGCTCTCCGCTTGATATATTATAGAAACGGTTCCAGAATTCTTCCGGTACGGTAGACTCGACGACATTTGCCATAAGACGGCCCGAATCCTCAACCGTGGCCCACTCAAGAGCGCCCCTCACAGGGACATGGAAAGCGGTAGGGTTCACGACCTTCAGAATACCCGCATAAAGGATTCCGCTCTGGCGAAGTGAGACCCAATGCTTGATGCCGGAGTCCACGATAGCCTTTTCGGCCAGACACTTCGACACTGAGTACATGTCGTAAAGACTTGCTCTTTGAGGATCGCCCGCACGTCCCCAGAGGGTCTCGCCCATACGGTTGCCGTACTGAGCGACAGAGCC
>JAKSJJ010000331.1 GCA_024398335.1 Bacteroidales bacterium
GCGGGGCCTGCGCGCACAGCTCCCGCCCATCATCGATGCCTTCAGCGCCGGCGTCGGCTTCGCCCTGTTGACAGAGATTGGCCAAGGACTCAGCGGCTATCGTTCGATGGAGGCGGCGGACCTTCTCGCCGACTCGTTAGGAATAGCCTTCGGAGCGTGCGCCAGCGCTGTTTTTGTCATCATCCAACACAAGAAAAACACCGTCCAATGAAAGGAAAGGCCATAATTTCCGCGGCGCTTGCTATCGCCGCCCTGCTTTTTTCTACGCACGCGCATGCGCAGAAGGTCTCGGAGTTCACTGAAACTATCGACTCTCTCTATCAGCGTGTAGAGAAGCACATGGGCATGAAATCTTTCCTTAAACTCAAAAGGGTCAGCAAAAGCGGCGAGACTCTCTCCTTTGATTTCGACTCCAGCCTGGGAGACTTCCCTTGGAGAAAGGGAGACATCGAATGGTTCAAGGACAATCTACAAGAACTGTTGCCTGACAAATGGGAGAACTGCAAGATAGGCTCTATCACCGTCAAAGGAAACGCTCTGTCCTCATATCTGGTCCCAGCCCTGACAAACGACGGGAGCGCCCCTCAGGGAAGTTCTTACTCATGCGAGGATAGACGCGCCTCCTCCCCTCTTGTCAGAAAAATGAGCGATTCTTGGTACGAGGGGGGCCTAAGCGGCCGTCATATCGCACTTTGGCAGAGTCACGGATACTACTTTGAGCAGAAAAGAGGCATCTGGGAATGGCAGAGAGCCACTCTTTTCCAGACCGTGGAAGATCTTTACACGCAGACTTACGTGGTTCCGCTGCTGGTGCCGATGCTTGAAAATGCGGGGGCATGCGTACTGCTGCCTCGCGAAAGAGACTACCAAAGACATGAGATCATTGTCGATAACTCCTCGGACTGGGAGGACGCCGGAACAGGCTTCGCTATCCCTAGCGAGCCCCTGCGCGACGGGGAGAACCCTTTCATGCAAGGAAGAGCCGTCAAAGCCCGCCAGAGTAAGGATAGAGGCACGACGATGACATGGAAGGCCACATTCCCCGAAAAAGGCTACTACGCAGTCTATGTCTCATACAAAAGCATACCCGGCAGCACAAACTGCGCATCTTACACCGTACATCACCTCGGAGGCGAGACATCCTTTGTCGTGAACCAGACAATGGGCTCGGGAACATGGATTTATCTCGGTACCTTCCTTTTTGACAAGAGCGGATATGTAAGCCTTGACAGCAAGGTTCCTGAAGGATATGAATTCTCCCAGGATAGATGGGTCACCGCCGACGCTGTCAAATTCGGAGGAGGAATGGGCAACATTCTCAAAGGCATGGGTGAGGAATCGGACGAAAACTATGTCAA
>JAKSJJ010000332.1 GCA_024398335.1 Bacteroidales bacterium
GCTGCTACGCTAAGGTCATCGGCCTCTCTAAGGAGCATGAGCCAGACATCTACGGCGCTATCAAGCGCAACGCTCTCCTCGAGAACGTCACTGTAGCCGAGGACGGCAAGATCGACTTCAACGACAAGAGCGTGACTGAGAACACCCGCGTCTCTTACCCTATCAATCACATCAACAACATCCAGCCAGGTTCTTCAGCACCTGCGGCTAAGAATGTGATCTTCCTTTCAGCAGACGCTTTCGGAGTTCTCCCTCCAGTATCTATCCTTACTCCTGAGCAGACTCAGTACTACTTCCTCAGCGGCTTCACCGCTAAGCTCGCAGGTACAGAGCGCGGTATCACCGAGCCTACTCCTACCTTCTCAGCTTGCTTCGGCCAGGCATTCCTTGAGCTCCACCCAACCAAATATGCTGAGGAGCTCGTCAAGAAGATGAAGGTCTCTGGCGCTAAGGCTTACCTCGTAAACACCGGTTGGAACGGAACAGGCAAGCGCATCAGCATTCCTGATACCCGTGGAATCATCGACGCTATCCTCGACGGCTCAATCCTCAAGGCTGAGACTAAGATGATCCCTATGTTCAACTTCGAGGTTCCTACCGCTCTTCCTAACGTCAACCCAGCTATCCTCGATCCTCGTGACACTTACGCTGATCCTGCAATCTGGGAGGAGAAGGCTAAAGACCTCGCAAGCCGCTTCAACAAGAACTTCGCTAAGTACACTACCAACGAGGCTGGTAAGGCTCTCGTAGCAGCAGGTCCTGCTCTCTAGTAGATACTTTCTAAGTCTATACAAACCGGAAGCCGGTCAATGGCTTCCGGTTTTTTATTACAAGAAAAAAATGATCGCGTCCATAGCACTCACTCTTTTCTATCTTATCGCTCCGGCCGGAGTGATATGGCTCTGTAAAAGATATCCCGCTTTAGGAAAAATCGGACCCATCCTGCTCTTATATTTTATAGGAGTAGCATTGGGCAACGTCTCCCTCCTTCCCTTCATTCCCGAATGGGTCTCCCACCCTCAAGGTGTAGCGCAGATACAGGACATCCTTACAAGCGCTATGGTCCCGCTATCAATCCCCCTCTTCCTTTTCAGTTGCACCTTCCGCAAAAGTGAGACTCGCTCGCAACTGATGGCCCTGTTGACAGGCCTTCTCGCCGTCGTCATAGCAGTCGTATGCGGATACCTCATCTTCGCCCGTAATATGCCCGACGGAGCGAAAATAGGCGGCATGCTGACAGGAGTCTATACCGGCGGTACAATCAACCTCGCCGCCCTTAAAACCATGCTCGGAGTCCCTGACGAGACCTTTATCCTTCTTAACTCCTACGACATGGTG
>JAKSJJ010000333.1 GCA_024398335.1 Bacteroidales bacterium
TTTTTGAAAAACTGATTGAATCGATCGAATAATGAACAAAATTAAGAATCTGGTACTCGTCGCGCTGGTTTGCGCCGCGGCTGTATCTTGCAGTGAAGCTTCAAAGAAGAAACTCGGCGGCTGGCTGCATCTGGATCCCCTCAGGGACACTGTCACTGTGGTCCGTGACAGTTTTGTCGTCAAGGACATCGACGCCGGCTTCCTGGTCGTTTCTAAGCAGGACATGACCGTTACTCTTTACGGTGTGGACGGAAGCGTGAAAATGTCCTATCCAATCGCGTGCGGCGCAGCTTATGGAAACAAGGGCGGAGAAGATGACATGAGAACTCCGGAGGGCTTCTTCCACGTTGGAATCGTCGCCAACTCGACTAACTGGCCATATAAGAACAAAAAGACAGGCGCCATCGCGATGGGCTGCTATGGACCTAAATACATAGGCCTCAAAGAAAAACCGGACATCGGAATACATGGTACGAATTCGCCTCATTCAATAGGCCACAGAGCTTCTCACGGCTGTATTCGTGTCAACAGCGAGAACATACTTATACTCGCTCAGCATGTGTATCCGGGAATGCCTGTGATCATCACACCTTCCTCAAGAGACGCTGTCGTTAATTATCCTGTAAGCCCTAGATAGCATATGTCTGGAGAGAAACACAAGTTCGGCCTGAAGACATCTTCAGCCTTTGTCATCGCCAACATGATAGGAACAGGCGTGTTCACCTCGCTTGGCTTCCAGCTCATGACTACGACTAATTTCATCTCCATCATGCTCCTTTGGCTCTTCGGCGGCATCATCGCCCTCTGCGGAGCATTGGTTTATGGAGAACTCGGCGCGGCGATGCCTCGCTCTGGAGGTGAGTACCATTACCTCAGCCAGATATATCATCCTTTCGTGGGCTTCCTTTCCGGCTGGGCCTCGCTCATAGTCGGATTCGCGGCTCCCGTGGCTCTGGCCTGCATGGCGCTCAGCTCGTATGTCTCTCAGGTATGGCCGGGAGTCAATACTGAGTGGCTCGCTATAGCTATCTTGACAGTAGTCACTATCGTCCACTCCTATGACGTGAAGATAGGCGGTGGCATGCAGAACATATTCACCTGGTTCAAGGTCGCTGTCATTATTCTTTTCATAGTACTGGGATTCATCATGATTCCTCAGTATCACGGAGTAAGCGAGGCTGTTTCCACATTCTCGTTCAAGGATATTTTCAGTAGCGGATTCGCTATTTCCCTTATCTGGGTTTACTACGCGTACAGCGGCTGGAACGCTTCCGCGTACATGGCTAACGAGATAGACGACCCTCAGAGGACTCTTCCTCGTTCTCTTCTTATCAGT
>JAKSJJ010000334.1 GCA_024398335.1 Bacteroidales bacterium
CGGGGCTGCAGGCCTCCCTTTCGCCAATTCTGGTCCCACCACTGAAGCTCGGTAGCGGGGTGGAGTTCCTCATTAGCTTTCGTGACCGCCCACTGTCCAGCCTCGTTAATCTGATCAAGGTTTTTCCAACGAGATGAGGCGAGGGTAGTCGTAAGAAGAGTGAAGCCATGTTCTATCGCGTATCTCGCAGCACGAAGCAAGCGGAAACGGAAACACTCCAGGCAGCGGCCTCCCCTCTCCGGTTCATTCTCCAGACCTTTTATCCATTCTTGCCACTCCTGGTGGTCGTACTCGTCCTCGACCATTATGACCTTTTTATAATCCGCCCAGCGGGAACATTCTCCGGATCGTATCTGATACTCCTGCAAAGGGAAAATATTGGAGTTTGAGTAATAGATTACAGGCTGAATGTCGTTTTCGAGCAGACACTCTATTATAGCTCCTGAGCAAGGGGCGCAGCAAGCATGAAGCAGGATCTTATCGCTTCCGTCTGGAGTCCTTACTACCATCGCTTATGCCAGAATAAGTTCCCCGAAGAATTCCGGTCTATGAAAATCAGGCGAAGGAGTATCGATAGGACTCCAGCTCAAAAAATGAGCAACTGCTGTCTTGTCTCCACATTTATAGAAATTAGCCCTCAAGGTCTTCGGGCACTGCTCCAAGCCTATCGAGGCGAAAGGTATCTCCATCCTTGTTGACCAGCGGCCATTTTCCGGCAAGTGGCAGGAGCGCTTGATAGTAGCGTGCTGCTCTGGAGTAAAATGTACGCAGTCATGGCGGGATTTACGACATCCCACTAGTGGCGTGCATATACTGTTAGTCTCAAAGTTATAATAGTATTCGCTCTCAGGATCCTTCACGAAGAACTCCACGCAGCTATCCTCCCAGACAGGTCCGTTTGGAGTCTTGCAGACCGCTCTGGCGTCCTGCTCCACGACACGGAACTCTAAAAGAAGAGACTTGGGGGTATGTGCTATCGAGAACTCAACCTGGGGCGCATAGGGAAACTCGCCGGGCCAATTAAGCGTAGCGACCTTATCGGAAGCAAACTCTCCTATCTGCTCCCATCCCGAAACTTCTGGAACAACCAATGATTTCATAACGCCGCAAGTTAGCAATTAAAATGGAAATATCCGCCGGGTCCAGACAAGCATAGAGGCCTCTGGAGCGAAGCGAAGGCGCCACGAGGCGCCCGGCGGAGAGCGTGTATTTGACCTTACCGAACCTAACTCACGAAACTTCCCGACCTACGCAGGTCAAATACGTGAGCTCGGGAGCCGCGGGGTGTTAAGGGGTGGAACCCCTGGCATCATAAGGTCTTCCCCA
>JAKSJJ010000335.1 GCA_024398335.1 Bacteroidales bacterium
CTGCCCCCCTCGAAGGCCGCTGCAGAACGCTATGTGGCGGTTATATCCTCCAGTGTCAGCGTCAAGGTCGAGAATCTTCCCCGCGAGATAAAGGCCGGGCGCTTTTTTTGATTGGAGAGTCTTAGGATCCACCTCGTCAAGGCTTACTCCCCCAGCGGTGATTACACATCTTTCGTAACCTACGAAGCCCACGATGTCAAGACTCCATGACTTCATCCTGCGGGAAAGGTTTTTGTGGTCCACGCCGATGTTATATTTCAAGAAAAGAGGTATCAGCTCCTGCGGCATAAGCTTGCCAAGAAGCACGTTGAACCTTGTCTGATAAGGCTTTCCCTCGCTCCTTCGATCGGCGCATATCTCCTTCCAGAGCGCCTGGACACGAGTTTCTACCTGCTCTACCGATACCGCGGGCTTAAGGTCAAGGATGACTTTAACCTTCGATCCATTTGTCAACGCCTTCACACATTTACGGCTTAGCTTGAAGCCTATAGGACCCTCGATTCCGCCGTCGGTGAAATCCATGTCTCCCTCCTCATACGCGGCCTCGTTGCCGTCGATGACAAGAGACAGAGACACGTTTTTAAGGCTGACCCATTTATCTACAGAATAATCCTTAGGTTTCAACGCGGTCAGCGACGGGAAACGAGGCGTAATCTTATGTCCTAGCGCCTGGACCCACGGATATCCGTCACCAGTCGATCCAGTACGAGGATATGACAAGCCGCCCGTGGTGACGATAAGCTTCGAGCAGCGCCACGAGCTGCCGTCGGAACAGTTCACGATATACCCCTCACCAGCGTTATCCCTTATCACATTGGTGACACTGACGCCGCACAGTATCTTCGCTCCTGCTTTCTGGGCCGCCCCGACAAGAGCGTCCACTACGCTTGATGAGAGATGATTCGAAGGGAACATCCTGTCCCCTCTCTCCAAGACCGACTCCATGCCCTGGGCGGTAAAGAAATCAACCAGCTTAGCGGGCGTGAGGTTCATGAACGAAGGACGAAGGAACTGCGCCTTTGGATAGACATGCTCCTGGAACTCGTTCCACTGCTTAAGATTAGTGAAATTACAGCGGCCCTTGCCCGTAATCATGATTTTCCTTCCGGGACGAGGCATTTTCTCGAGCACCGTCACCTGCCTGCCTTCAGCGCTTGCAGCCCCATAGGCGGCCATGAGCCCTGCCGCTCCCGCACCTATAATTATAATGTCGGATGATTTCATAATGCAAATATGAAAAAAAAGTTCTATATTTGCAGAACTCAAAAGCCACTTTAGCTCAGTTGGTAGAGCATCGCATTCGTAACGCGAAGGTCG
>JAKSJJ010000336.1 GCA_024398335.1 Bacteroidales bacterium
TCCCTATGTCCGCCATGCCTGTTGTAGTGACGACAGTCTATCTTTTCTGGAAAGGCGCCAGCGTTTATTGGCCATGTGTCGTCCTGGCTCTGCTCGGAATGATCGTATTCCATGCGGCCGGAAACCTGCTGAGCGACTGGTGGGATTATAAAAAAGGCATCGATAACGAGGAGGCTTACGCCGTTCCAAACCTGGTGTTCAAGCGTTTTGAACCAAAGGAGTACCTCGTTTATTCATTCGTGCTTTTCGCAGTCGGACTTTTGATCGGCCTGGCCGTGGTCTTGTTGACCGGATGGGAGATCCTGATTATCGGAGCGATAGGTTTTCTTCTTGCTACGACCTATTATTTCTTCAAGATCAAAGCCCTTGGGGATATCTTTGTCTTTGTATGCTTCGCCGTTCTGCCTATTCTTGGTACCACGCTTGTCGCTGGCGGAGAAATCATCTGGGATTCAATAGCGATGGTTATCCCTCTGGGACTTATCACGATCGCCGTCCTTCACGACAATAATACCGTCGATATCAAAACTGATGGCGCCTCAGGTATCCATACCGTGCCTATGTTTCTCGGAGAAAAGGCCTCTGTAGTGCTCTATATTGTGTATATGGTCCTTCCATATATTTGTGTCCTCGTTGCCTGTATTCTCGGATATCTTCCATGGCTTGCTCTTAGCTGTGTTCTTTCCGCTCCTGTGGCTTTCAAGAACGCCTCTACCGCTTATGGATATTTTACTACGGGCAGGGAGGCGATGATTGGCCTGGATGAGAAGACGGCTCAGCTTCACATGATTTTCTCTATCACTATGGCGCTGGGTCTTGGGATCGCCGCCGCTATCGGAATGTAATATGGTGATAGAGAGAAAATACAGGATTCTGCTGACGGGTGTCGCCGTGGCCGCTGTGCTGTGGTTTGTGATGTTCAGCCCATGGACCGCTCCTTATTTAAACTTCTGGTTAGCGATGAGTATGTCGGCCCTTGTTCTGACATCTTTCGCTCTTGTGGGCCTGAAGGATGATGTGATTTTCCCTGATGTACCAGGGCCGGACTTTAAATATTGGCTGGGACAGATAGTTCTCGGCGTTATTATCGCCTGGGCTCTCTGGGGGATCTTCTGGATAGGGGACAAGCTCTCCAAGCTGATGTTCGATTTCGCCGGAGGGCAGATTGACAGCATCTATGGCATGAAAGACGGCTCGCAGGCTGCGATGATCGCCGCTCTTTTGTTGCTTGTCATCGGCCCTGCTGAGGAGTTTTTCTGGAGAGGTTTTGTTCAAAGAAGGGTGACTGAGTGGTTCCTTAGACGCTCCGAAG
>JAKSJJ010000337.1 GCA_024398335.1 Bacteroidales bacterium
GCCAGGCGCTGCTTACGCTGGGACTCGCTACGGAAAAGCATGATCTCCTCCATCTCATCAGTTGGGACTGAACTGAGATCGATAAGCTCCTGCTCGGTTTCTTCTATTTTCCAGACCGCGATCTGGGCTTTGTTTTCAAGTTTCTTTTTAAGGTATAGTGCCATAAATATTTTAATTCAATCATCAGAAGAGGACAGATACGACAAAACGCTCCCTGCATGACTGCGGAGAGTACGGAAAGAGTCTGTCATAGATTCCCGATAACGGGTCGTCAGATGGCTGATCCGTCAGGAGGCTGAGATTATCGCCTATAGGACTGGGAGGTTGTTCCACTTCTATAATGATTTTTACGGCTGCAAATATAACTAATTTTTTCAGTTCCAATAATAATATCAGAGCGAAAATTTTAGTATCTTCGCGTCGCTTTTTAAAGAAAACAACTACACAAACAAATAAAAGTCATGCAATTCCTTACAAACGACAAACTCGTTATCGTCGGTGCCGGTGGAGCTATCGGTTCCAACATGGCACAGACCGCCCTCATGCTCGGCCTCACTCCTAACATCTGCCTTTATGATATCTTCGAGCCAGGTGTACACGGTGTAGCTGAGGAAATGTATCACTGCGCTTTCGAAGGCGCTAACGTCACCTGGACTACCGACCCTGAGGTCGCTTTCACTGACGCTAAGTACATCATCTCATCAGGTGGAGCTCCTCGTAAAGAGGGTATGACCCGTGAAGACCTCCTCAAGGGAAACTGCAAGATCGCCGCTGAGTTCGGTGACCTCATCAAGAAATACTGCCCTGACGTAAAGCACGTCGTTGTCATCTTCAACCCTGCTGACGTCACCGCTCTTACCGCTCTTATCCACTCAGGTCTCAAGCCAGAGCAGCTCACTTCACTCGCGGCTCTCGACTCAACCCGTCTCCAGGAGAACATCGCCGCCGCTTGCGGAGTTCCTCAGTACAAAGTTGAGAACGCACGCACTTACGGTGGACACGGCGAGGCTATGGCAGTATTCGCTTCTAAGATCGTCATTGACGGCAAGCCTCTGTCAGAGTACAACATCCCTGCTGACAAGTGGGAGGAGATCAAGCACAACACCATCCAGGGTGGCTCTAACATCATCAAGCTCCGTGGCCGCAGCTCATTCCAGAGCCCAGCTTACCAGGCTGTCAAGATGATCGAGGCTGCTATGGGCGGCGACAAGTTCCTCTGGCCTGCTGGCTGCTACGTTAACTGCGACAAGTGCGGTTACAAGAACGTAATGATGGCTATGCCTTCAGTTATCG
>JAKSJJ010000338.1 GCA_024398335.1 Bacteroidales bacterium
TATCGTTACAGATGTTAAGCAGGAGCTCCGTAGGTGCTCAGCCCTTAAGATCATGTACGCTTCCCGTAAATCGGCTGAATAATCACATCATACATTTCAAAGAAAGGATGACCCAAGGTCATCCTTTTTTTGTTGGGCATTTGAGGATAAAAGCTTATATTTGTGGGATATAAAAGTATTTTTCACAATGGAAGAAATTAAAAGAACCAAAGTTAAGGCTTTACTGGCGATGGAGCCAGGTGTAGATGTGCTCGCAAAAGGTTGGGTAAGAACAAAACGAGGTAATAAAGGCATAGCCTTCATCGCCCTCAACGACGGTTCAACGATAAATAATATTCAGATTGTCGTAGATAAGACCCTTATCGGAGAAGATGTACTCGCAAAGATAACAACCGGAGCCTGCATTGGCGTCAAAGGAGCTCTCGTAGCTTCAGTAGGAAGCGGCCAGGCTGTAGAGATCCAGGCGAAAGAAATAGAGATTTTCGGAGAGTGCGACCCTGTACGCTACCCTATCCAGAAAAAAGACATCACCTTCGAATACCTTCGCACAGTCGCTCACATGCGCCTTCGCACAAATGTATTCGGAGCAGTCCTCAGAGTAAGGAACCAGATGGCTTTCGCTATCCACGAGTATTTCCACTCAAAAGGATTCGTCTATCTCAACACTCCTCTTATCACAGCTTCTGACTGCGAGGGTGCCGGACAGATGTTCCAGGTCACTACCCTTGATTTGAACAATGTACCTAAGAACAAGAAGGGAGCAGTAGATTTCACCCAGGATTTCTTCGGAAAGCAGACTAGCCTTACCGTCAGCGGACAGCTCGAAGGTGAGCTCGGAGCGACCGCCCTTGGAGAGATTTACACTTTCGGCCCTACCTTCCGTGCCGAGAACTCCAACACTCCTCGTCACCTGGCTGAGTTCTGGATGATCGAGCCTGAGATGGCCTTCTATGATATCAAGGACAACATGGACCTCGCCGAGGATTTCATCAAGCACCTTGTCAAATACGCTCTTGACAACTGCTACGATGACGTCAAGTTCCTTAACGACAGATACGACAACACCCTCCTGGAAAGACTCCAGAGCGTTATCGGCACAGAGTTCGTAAGACTCAAATACACCGACGGTATCGCCATCCTTGAGCAGGCGATCGCTGATGGCGTGAAGTTCGAGTACCCTGTTTACTGGGGAGTAGATCTCCGGAGTGAGCATGAGAGATATATCGTCGAGAAGCATTTCCGGAAGCCCGACATCCTCACTGACTACCCTAAGGACATCG
>JAKSJJ010000339.1 GCA_024398335.1 Bacteroidales bacterium
AGTATCCTCTGATAGTCCTTCCATCGCCTCATGTCAGCGATCTGGTCTCCTCCTATGACAAGCACAGGCTCCATGCCTTCCTCTTTAAGGGCGTCCAGAGTGTTGATAGTATAGCTTGGTCTTGGGAGCCTGAACTCAATGTCACTGACAATGACTTTTCCTTCTAGCTCAGGGTGTCTTTCGACGGCCTGACAAGCCGCCTGAAGCCTTGCCATAGGGTCGCTATCCACTTCCTTAAGGGGATTCTTAGGGGAGACTACCAGCAAAACCCTGTCAAACTCCTTGACAAGGTTCCGCAGTATCGCCAGATGCCCTATGTGAAGAGGGTTGAATGTGCCTCCGTAGACAGCTGTAGCCATGTTTTTTACTTTGAAAGGAACTCGTCAACGATAGCCTCGGACTTCGCGAATGTCTCCTCGAGAACGTCGTTCACAAGCTCTACGTCGAACTTTCCGTATGCGAAATCAAGCTCTGACTGCGCTTTGTCCAAACGCTCTTTGATCGCCTCCATGGTGTCTGTCTGGCGGCCGATAAGACGCTCTCTGAGCACCTCCATCGAAGGCGGGCAGATGAGAACTGACATCGCCTGCTCCCCGAAATACTTCTTGAGGTTGTAACCTCCCTTGACGTCCACGTCGAAGACGATGACATGGCCTGCCGCCCATATTCGCTCCACCTCGCTCTTAAGAGTGCCGTAGAACTTATCGTGGTACACTTCCTCGAACTCTACGAAAGCATCCTCCGCGATCTTCTCACGGAACTCATCGGGAGTGAGGAAATAATATTCTACGCCATGCTGCTCCTGGCCGCGAGGGGCTCTGGAAGTGGCTGATACTGAGAATTCGAACTCTGGGTGAAGGCCGAGCAGATGGTTCACGACCGTGCTCTTGCCCGCTCCTGAAGGAGCTGAGAATATGATTACTTTTCCTGTCATGACGCGAAAGTACAAAAAATAACGGAAAGTCCTTCCGAACTTTCCGTTATGTAAAACGAGTGACGCTTGATTAAAGGGCCTTGCCGTTTGAACCAAGGACGTCGATCTTGTGCATGTAGAGCTTCTTCATCTCGTCACGTGCAGGACCGAGGTACTTACGTGGGTCGAACTCACCTGGCTTGTCGTGGAACACGCGGCGTACAGCTGCGGTCATAGCGAGACGTGAGTCAGAGTCGATGTTGATCTTGCAGACAGCGCTCTTAGAAGCCTCTGTAAGCTGCTCCTCTGGAATACCTACAGCGTCAGGAAGTTTTCCGC
>JAKSJJ010000034.1 GCA_024398335.1 Bacteroidales bacterium
AAATGGATCTCACTCTATTTCGTGGGCGTTGAGGCATGGTGCGACTACCGCAGGACAGGTTATCCTCTCTTGAAGACCAACGGCCCTGCCGCTGACAACAAGAACGTGCTTCCGACCCGTCTTCGCTATCCTGCCGATGAGGAATACCGCAACCCTCAGACTTACCGCGAGGCTGTTGACGGTTGGCTCGGCGGAGTCGATAACATGAGGACAGAGGTCTGGTGGGCCGATACCCAGGAAAGCAGGGACCTCAGGCTTAAAGGCAGAATTTAAAATCGGACGAGATTATGAAAAAGAATATAATTACTCTTTTCGCGCTCCTTGCCGTAGCGCTTTCATGTGAGAAGGCGAAGATTCCAAATGAGGACACGCTCAAGGATCTTCCCGTGACCCGTCTGGAGGTGAAATATAGCGTGGACGAGGCTGAGGTCAAGTCTCTCGCTTTCAACAGCAAGTCTCATGACGTTGTGCTCCATGTGGATGTCAATAATGACAATCTCAACTGGAAACTGGAGTCTAACCGCACATGGTGCGTGGTGGAAGGTGACGGACGCGGTAGCGGGGACATCGTGCTTCATATCCAGGAAAACGAGGCATTCATCGACCGTTCTTCCGCTACACTTACCTTCGTAGCCGGAGACTTCCGAGGCTATCAGCTCAGCGTGGACCAGACAGGTTCGGTCTATATCGTGGGTCAGCCATATTTCATCGAAGGAAAAGGTGAGGCGACTCTTGAACTGAACGTCACCACTCCGGTGGGACTCGTATGGGGTTTTGACTCAAGCGAGAGCTGGATAAATCCTCAGGTAAGCTCCACTGCCGCGAGCGATGATTTCGTGACATACAAGCTGAGCGTGAAGATCAGCGCGAACGAGGGCGAGACCCGCTTTGGAAAGTTCGAGCTCATTGACGAGAACAGAAGCTATACTCCGGCGGCGATTTATGTAAGTCAGTTCGGCACAGAGTATAATTACACCTCAGAAGGCCAGATTCTCCTGCCTTCAGATAATTCCCGCGAGATTTCATTCATCGCTCCTGTGAAGACCATAGATACTATCGATCTTCCTAAGTTCGCCTCCTATACTGTGACGGAGGCCACTGAAGAGACAGAGAGGATCACAATCAAGCTTGAGGATAACCTCAGTGACTGCCAGGAAGGACGTGACGTTCCGGTACAGGTAAGACTCTCGAATGTCTCCGCGACTGTCATCGAGCTTCCTGCTATGCGTCAGGACTATGTCGATGCTCATGGCCTTATGAGCGCGAAGGGAATCTCCCGTTTCGCTAAGGTCGTGAATGAAGGAGGGGACATCAGCGGTTGGATGCGCGAGGGAGAGGTCGTCGTTCTTCAGGACATCGACATGGAGGATCTTGACAAGGCATGGGAGTCAATAGGAACAGCGGCTCATCCGTTCTCGGCTGTCTTCAACGGCGGAGGACATAAGATAACTAATCTCAAGGTTTCCCCGGCTCCTGTATTCGGAGTATGCTCCGGCGCCGCTATCAAGAATCTCACGATAGACTCTTCATGCTCATTCTACAGCGACGAGACCTTCCCTCAGGGTAAGAATTTCGCGGCTCTCGCGGCCGAGCTCAAGGGTTCGTCCGTGACTTCTTGCAAGGTGGCCGCTGACGTAGTCATGGCAGGAAAGAACAGCATGCTGGGCGAGGTGATTCTCGGAGGTATCGCCGCCAAGGTAGATGCGGGAAGTTCCGTAAAGGCATGTGACGTCGAGGGTGAGCTTACTTTGAGTTCTACTTTGGCGACAGGTTCAAACGCCTTTGTCGGAGGCGCGGCAGGATATTGCGAGGGCGAGGTCAGCGCATGTACCTCAGCAAGCGTCATGTCCCTGGTATCAAGCGCGAACAACTTAAGGGCGGGAGCCATCACCTCTTGCCTCACTCCTACGACTAAGGCTACTAACAACGCCTTCCTCGGAACCCTCGAGTGCATCAACAGCTCCCTTAACATCGCCGCAGGCGGACTCTACGGTCTTGTAAGCGGCACCAGAGTCATGGACTTCTCGAGCGACAAGAGCAGCTCTATGGGAGCCATCAAGGTCGCTTCATTGAGCAACGCTTCGACGATAGCCTCTATCGGCTCTTTCATCGGCGCCCTTGATTCTGAGGCTAATCTGACCTTCAACGGCTTTGAGTCCACTACTTCTCTGAGCATCGATTTCACAAATGTCCAGAAGGCGTCCGTGGTGAATCTCGGAGGCTTTATCGGAGGCTCAGCACCTGGAGCCGAGGCCGTGCTTTCAGCATCGAACCTCACCAACAAAGGCGCCCTCTCCGATCCTGCGCAGACAGCGACCGTAGTGGTGATGAACATCAAGAACTGTAATCTTGGCGGTATCGTGGGCTCCCTCAGCGGAAACCTCAACATCAAGAACTGCGATAACATAGGCTCCATCGGTCTTGAGCAGATCAACGCCAAGAGTAACGGATATGCTCTTATCATGGGCGGAATCATAGGACATGCTCTTGACGGCGAGTGCGTCGTAGAGAAATGCACTAACTCAGGCGTGATCCTCAACTTCAGCTATAATAACAACGCCTGGGAAGGCTACAACAGCAATGTCAGCGGCGGTATCGTCGGAGCGTATGACTATCTGGCGGAAAGAGAGGGCAATCATGTCGCCAAGATCAGCGACTGCGTATGCTCCGCTGGCCAGTGGGGTTATCGAGGCATCTGCGGCGGTATCATAGGTTTTGCGGCAGATGTGCAGATCAACAAGTGCTCATGTACAGGCCACATGAACGGAAGCAAGGGCCCTGGTAACCTCAACACCAACAACCACGCATATGTGGGAGGTATCGCCGGAGTCATTCTCTCGGGTACTATCACAGGCTGTAACGCCATAGTAAATATTTTCGCGGGCTCGCCTGGCTCGGAGTTCGCTAACGGCGGCGGTATCGTAGGAGTCGTCGCTACAAAGGCCACTATCAACGAGTGCTCATACTACGGAGACATTTCAAAGGCCGGAAGTAAGGATGGAGAGACCGCGGGCGGTATCGTCGGCGCTTCAACCGCTTCGACAAACATAGTCTCATCGAAGTTCGGCGGCTCAGTGGCAGGACAGAAGATTTCTTCAATGAACGCGGCGAACCTCGCCAGCGGCGACGGTAACGCGAGAGTCACAGATGTGATTTATTGGGATGGACAATAGGATGAAAAGAACATTATCGATACTTATGATGGCTTGCGCGCTATTCGCGTGCAAGCCTATGGAAAAGCCCCAGGGGGGAGATAAACAGGATGATCAGCCGGTGGGTAACGCCACTGTCCTGGGTACAGTCAAGGGAAGCGACGGCAAGGGCATCGCCGGCGTGGTGGTCAGCGATGGACTCCATTGCGTGAAGACAGACGCCTCCGGAGCTTATAAGCTGCCCGCCAACCTGAAAGACACGAAGTTCATCTTTGTGAGCACACCTTCAACCCACAGCGCTCCCGTCGATGGCGGCCTTCCTGTCTTTTTCAAGAAGCTCTCAGATTGTAAGCAGGAGGGAGGTATCTATAAGGGAGTGGATTTCTCGCTCGCTAAGATATCCAATCCTAACCGCCTTACGCTTATCATCACCGCCGACCCTCAGCCAAGGGCTTCTACGGCGGGATATGACAAGATCGGTTATCATTCCCTGGATTGCTGTGAGGATATGTACAAGGACCTCAAGGAGTTCAAAGCCACTATCACGGACCGTCCTGTCTATGGCGTCGCCCTTGGTGACATTACCCACGAGAACGCTTCCCTCTATAATAACTACAAGAAGGGACTCTCTACCGTGGGTTATCCTACATATAACGTCATAGGAAACCACGACCACACCTATTCCCAGGATGACTGCGAGGACGATTTTGAGGCCGCCTTCGGACCTTGCAACTACTCGTTCAATCTCGCCGGAGTCCATGTCGTGGTACTGGATGACATGCTGATAAACTTCGACAGCGAGTCTGGAGTCTATAAAAAGGTCAATGACGGTCTTACCGAGGAGATCTGGACATGGCTCAAGAATGACTTGAGCTTTGTCTCTCACGATACTCCTCTTATCGTCTGCGCCCACAGCCCTATGGTTCGCCATAACAACAACCAGCGCAACGGAACCCATTACGCTGACTGCCGCGCTCTTTTCCAGCAGTATGACAAGGTTTATCAGTGGGCGGGTCACGTACACACCAGCTATAACTGGGTGGATAAGAGCAATCCTAACGTTGAGGCTCATTCTGTCACCCGTACTACAGGACAGCTCTGGACAAATGAGTACATCAGCAGCAACGGAACCCCGAGAGGATATGTCGTCGTGGACATAGACGGCAAGGATGTAAGCTGGAAGTTCAAGCCTATCTTCTACCAGAGCGGCTCGTACCTGGGCTCCAAGAAACCTTCCTACGAGTGGCGTGACTGGGATTATAACAGCTCTGGCGTGGCTGTCCTCAAATCTAACGGCAAGCCTCTGACCGACGAGTACCAGATGCACGTGTATCGTCCAGGCGCTTACGGCGACGGGTACATTTACGTCAACGTGTTCCTGTGGGACGAACTCTGGAAGAACCCTGTCCTGACCGTAGGCGGCGTCCCTTCTACCATGTCAAGGATCACCTCGGCCCAGCAGAACTACCTTTATGACTGCTCTAATAAGGAGATCAATAACTGGTATAAGATAAATAACAGCACTCTTGCCGGAAACTCTGATTTCAGCGCCAACCCAAGCGCATGTCACAGTATTTTCCGCGCCTTCGTGAATGAGGAGCATGGCACAGGTACGGTTTCTGTGACTGACCGCTTCGGTAATAACTACTCATCTACAATCACATGGTAATAAGACGTATCATATCATCGCTCTTCGCCCTGACCCTTACCCTGTCCCTCTGGGCGCAGGGCATAGGCTCGGGCAAGGACCTGCTGAATTTCATCAACGCCTACAATAGCGGCGCTGACGTCTCAGCGTATATGAATCAGGACGAGGTCATCCTCATCACTTCAGATATTGACCTCAGTAAGGAAAAGAAGGTCCCTCAGCTGCACAACTTCGCCGGCAAGCTCGACGGCCAGGGCCATAAGATCATAGGCTGGAAGGGTACAGACGCCTTGATCGACGAGATTCTGGACAGCGCCCAGGTGCGTGGAATCATCTTCGACAAGAGCTGCGCCATCAAGGCCTCAAGCAAGAGCACGACCTACTGCCTGGGTTTTCTCGCTAAGAAAAACAGCGGTATCGTGTCGGACTGCGAGAATTACGGAAGCATAAGCCATAAATGCGGCTACACCTCTAATCCTATATATATAGGTGGTCTGGTGGGAAGCAATAATTATTGTATGCTGCGTTGCCGTAACTACGGTAAAATCGAGACTGTCTGCACGGGAAGCGAGCGTAAGGTGGATCTGGCGGTCAATGTCGGAGGCATCGCCGGAGGTGTCGAGGGTAATTCTCTTCTCGGGACTGTCGTCGCATGGTGCGAGAACTTCGGAGAGATCAGCGTCAGCGGAGATTTCCCTGCGGAAAGCATAGGAGGAATCGTCGGCGGCGGGGGCAAATGCCCGATAAAATATTGCGTGAACCACGCCCTTGTGCGCTCCCAGAGCGTCAAGGCGGAGGATGAAAAAGTCGTTCCGCAGACAAGAATCGGTGGAATCGTAGGTCTTACAAAAGGCGATGTCGCTTGCTGCGATAATAGGGGAGAGGTCAAATCTGACGGCAGCGCCTCTGGATTTGCCGGGGGCATCGTAGGCCAGCCGCATGCGAACATCAATGTCGCTGACTGCGTGAACTATGGTTCTGTCGTCGTCGGTAATGAGATCGTCTCATTCGTAGGCGGAATCGCCGGAAACATTGGCCGTGGCGTACATCTTCGCCGCTGCGTGAACAGGGGCAAGGTCTGCTTCGAGGGCGTCAGCGCGAGGGATCGTAGCTGCGCCGCCGGCATCGTCGGCCAGGTTTACTGCCCTAAGACAGCGGACCATGGCTCATACATTCGAAACTGCGTCAACTATGGAGAGATCGTGGGCGGTTCCGGAGGAAATAACTATGGCAATAATGACCATGCCATCCATACCGCCGGAGTCGTAGGCTACATGGAGGCCCGCGAAGGCTTCACCGCTTATCTTTATGACTGCCGCAACGAAGGCAAGGTGACTTCCGCCGGTGGCAGAAGAGGCAACATCGCCGCCTGCGTGAAAAACATCAAGACCGGAGGAGAATTCCCTGACGAGGATGCTGTGAAGGCTCAGCCTGCCCCAGACGGCACGAATGTGAGCGGACGCGTGCTTTTCTCTGACGGAAGCCCGGCCTCAGGCGTTGTCGTGACGGACGGCCGCCTCTGCGTCGCCACTGATGACAATGGCTTCTACTCTATGAAGAGTAATTTGGAGGAGGCGCACTTTGTCTATCTCTCCATCCCTTCATATACTATGACTCCGACCTATTCGGGCATGCCTCAATTCTTCCGCAGGGTGAGTAGAGACGATAAGGCTGTCGAGGCCAACTTCACCCTTGACAGAATCGACCGCTCTGACAAATATACCCTCATGATGATAGGCGACCCTCAGGTGCGCCCTACGGGTGTGGACAACTCCATGGAAAGATGGACAGACACTGTCTCTATCGACGCTGAGCAGTTCCGCTCAAGCCTCTCTGGCGGAGTCTATTGCATCAACCTTGGAGACCTTGTCTATAACTATATGACCGCGTATGACGATTATATCGACGCGGCCGCGCAGATAAAGTGCCCGACCTTCAATGTGATCGGAAACCACGATTTTGATCAGACGACCCTGTTTGACACCGCCCTTGGAAACATGTACTTCGAGACATATATCTCTCCTGAGCACTACTCGTTCAATATCGGCCGTATCCACTTTGTCGTCGTGAACACGATCATGTATGACAGGAAGAAAGCGGACGACAGGTACGGCTACGGACTTGATGAGCGCACGATGCGATGGCTTGAGAATGACCTCAGATACGTTCCTAAGGACAGAGTCATCGTGGCTTGCAGCCATGGCCAGCTCTTCAAAAGACGCGGTGACAGCCCTAACGGATCTCACGGAGCTCTGCAGCGTCACTATAAAGAATATCGAGACCTGCTCGCCCAATATAAAGAAGTGTACAGCTGGTCCGGTCACTACCACGACAACTTCCAGTATAATTATAAGGGAAGAGGCGAGAAATGGGGCGCTGAGAACATCCAGTGTATCACCGTTTCACGCTGTACCGGCGCTCTTCGTCTGAACGAGTACCTCAACTCGAACGGTACGCCTCAGGGCTACATGGTAGTCGATGTCGACGGGGACGAGATGTCTTGGTGGTACAAGAGCGTGGGCAAGGAAAAGGACTACCAGATGAGAGTCTATGACCCGTCCCGCGACGCTCAGGGCTATGTCCAGGTCAATATTTGGAACTATGGCGACTGCTGGAGCGTTCCGGAATGGTGGGTTGACGGTCAGAAAGTGGCTGACATGGAGTATCATCCATGCGCCGACCCTGACTATCTTGAAACTTACGCAAAGGTGACGAACAAGACGACACGCAAATATTGCGCTCCGTCTGAGTCGTGCGATATTTTCCGCGTTAAGCCGGCTCCTGGGTGTAAGGGGGGAGAGGTCCGAGTCAAAGACCAGTTCGGTAACGAGTTCGTCTCAAGTATCACATGGTAAAATATACTAACAAACCACATATATTATGATTAAGTCAAACAATTTCGCGGCTGAGTCTGTCTACCAGACTCCCGCAATGGAAATTCTGGAGGTCATTTCAGAGAGTCCGTTGACATCCAGCAAGGGTGTCGTCATCGACGATCTGGATGATGTTGAAGGAGAATGGGATGCTTAAGGAGGGTGTGTCTATGAAGAAGTATTTATTTATTTTCGCAATTGGCGCGGCCGCTTTGGTTTCATGCTCCAAAGAGTCTTTTGTAGAGCCAAGCTCTGAGAAGACTGTCATCACTATCGGTATCTCTGATACCAAGACTACTATTTCTGACCCTGTAGAGGGTAAACGCTCTGTTTATTGGACAAATGGTGATAAGGTCGTGGCTAACGGGGTCACTTCCGCCGCCCTCGCCGACCTTCCTGAGAACGCTAAAGAGGCGACATTCGAGTTCGAGGGTGTCCTCGGCGCTCCTGTAAACTTCCTCTATCCGGCTTCCGCCTATGTCAACGAGACTACCGTCAACATCCCTGCAAGCCAGGGCAAGGTAGCCGTTGCTCCTATGTATGGCCATGCCGAGACTCTTGAGGGTGTCGCTATGCACCAGATGATGAGTATGCTCAGCATCTCTCTTGTAAAGGGTTCTGACGCTGACAAGGTGACTAACGTTATCCTTTCTTCACCTACTCAGGCCCTCAGCGGCGAGTTCACTATCAACTATCAGAGCGGAGCTCTCTCCTCTTCGGCGGCTCCCGCTGACGCTGTGAAGACAGTGAGCGTGAACCAGGCGCTCTCTTCTGAGCCTGTGTCTATTCTCGTGCCTGTCCCTGCCGGAACATACGATCTTCAGGTCAAGGTCAAGGACGAGCTCGGCCATGTGATGACTAAGACTGTCTCTGGCAAGACTTATGTCGCTGGCCAGTACGTCAATTTCCCTACTCTCAGCTTCGAGCCAAGCACCACCGAGATTGACATCGAGATCGCTTCCGCTGATGATTGGAATACTTTCGCCACAGCCGCCAATGAGAATATCCCTTCATACAAGGACAAGGTCGTCAGCATCAGCTCAGACCTTGATTTCACGGGAAAAGACATCGTGACCCTCGGCGCATACGACGGTGGCGAAGGCTATTTCGACGGTACTCTGCTTGGTAACGGACATTCAATCAAGAACCTCGTCTCAAGCAATTATCTTGTGGGAACAATCGGCTCTTCCGGTCTTGTCAAGGACATCACTTTTGACGCTTCCTGCGCGTTCACTGTCAATTATGAGGCAGGCGTGCAGTCGCACTTCGGCCCTCTTACAGAGTATGTGAAGGGTAGAGTCGTCAATTGCCACAACTATGCCCCTATCACTCTGGGCGCGATTGAAGGCGTGGTTCCTGACAAGAATATCTACGTAGGAGGTCTTGTGGGCCGTATCCGCGAGGGTTCAGTAAGTGATTGTTCAAATCATGGAGCTATCACTCTTAGCAGCGGTTATGTCGCCCCTAAGGTCGGTGAAACAGTGTTAAGGACATATGCCGGAGGTATCTGCGGATACATGTCAAATACTGACGGAGAAATCGTTAACTGCGAGAACTGCGGTAATATTGAGATGAGCGCGTGGAGTGAGCAGGCATACGCCGGCGGTATCGTAGGTTTTACTTACGGAAAGGTAGAAAACTGTAAGAACAGCGCTATGCTCAGCGCGGTAAACGCTACTCGTCCTACCGGCGACGCTTGTAAGCATGTGGGTCTTGGCGGTATCGCGGGTATCGCTGACGCCGGCAGCTCTTTTGTCAATTGCGTCAATGAGAGCACAGGAGCCCTCAACTTCCAGACCGCCGTCAAGATTCTCTACGCCGGTGGTATCGCCGCCATTGTCCAGGGCTCTATGGCAGCGTTCGAGAACAACACCAGCGCGGGAAATATCGCTTCGACAGCTGGCGCCCGCCAGTTCCTTTTCGGTGGTCTTATCGGAAAGATTTCCGCAGATCAGACCTTTGTCCTTGAGGGAACTCCGTTTACCGGCGCTATCGTTGTTTCCGGATATGAGAGCACCGCTTCGGCATATGCTCATCTAGGCGGACTTATCGGTATAGCGACGAATGAGACTACTATCCAGGCCGCCCAAGGAAAGAGCCTTGAGCAGAAAAACAACATCCAGGTCATGGCCGAGGCGAAGACCCTTGCACGCCTTTCTATGGGTGGTCTTGTCGGTTCTGCCGGTGAGAATGGAACTGACGCCGCCACGGGAGTCCCTACAAAGACAGGAAAACTCCTTACTGTGAAGGGCGTCAAGGTTTCGGGTGACGTGAAGGTTGTAGGTAGCGGCGTCGTCGCTAAATACAAGCTGTGCCAGATCGGCGGTATCGTCGGCGGCGCATGGAGCGGAGCAGATATAGAGGACTGCGTTATCGAGGGTAAGTACTATTTCGGTGACGCGAATATGGCAAGTGGCTCAAATGGTCAGATGGTACACATCGGAGGCGTAGCCGGCCGTGTCGAGGGAGGCGAGACTCTTATCAAGAACTGTCAGTCCTCGGCGAAATCTTACAATTACCAGTACAATAACAATAGCTGGGACATCGCTAGTCACGCCGGATGTATCGCTCAGGGTTGTATCCTCGGAAGCTTTGGATATCTTCTCGGCAATGAGGCTCATTGTCAGATTATAGGATGTACGGTCGATGACGGCGCGGCTTATGGCTATCGCGGCGTATCAGGCGGTATCGTGGGGGTCGCTGACAAGACCACGATCGATAACTGCACATTCAAGAATTCCTTCATCAGCCGTGGCGCTCCTGCCGGCGGTATTCTCGGAGCAGGTACAGACTGCACGATTTCCAATTGTACGGTTCTGCCTACTTCAAAGGGCCTCAAGGGCACTTCTGCGGGCAGTTGCGTAGCTAACTGCGGTGGAGTAGCTGGAGACGCCGTAGGATGTACCGTTTCCGATTGCTCAGTATTCGCTGTGCTCGCAGGTGATAAGGTCCTGGGAGGTATCATCGCGGTTCCTGACGCTTCTTGCGCTATTTCGGGCTGTAAACTTGGCGGAACCATCGGTGGTGTCGAGATCACAGCAGGCAACGTATCAAGCTACGTTCTCGGTAACACCGCTATCACTCCAGGTACCGTCACATACTGGGACGGCAACTAGAGTCTTATACGATTTGATGTGAACCCCGATAATTGGACAAAAAATTATCGGGGTTCATGTCATTCCACGACCCGCAACATGGGAGTAAACGCGTCCGAGCAACTCACCCTTGCGACCGGTCTTGGGCATATCGGTATCATCAGCGATCATGCAGACAGGATATTCAGAGTTCCTTGCATCACTGCGGGCCGAGATATCACGAACCAGTTTCTTGTTGACATAGCGAAGGATGTGACGCCAATCAATCCTGTCGTTCGAAAGCCATCTGCCTTTCCGTGATGTTTATGGTTCCAAGTACGTTCATTATCCTCTGTATGCCTACTCCACAGCCATTTTCTGTGAAAAAATTGCGCAGTTCCGAAACAATTTGTCTATCTTTGTTCATGCTAGGTGTATATGTTTGTTTGGCGACATTAATATACTGAAAATCAATGAATTAATCAAATATTTCAATGATTTTCGACCTAGCTTTTTTCGTTAATATTTACTTGCGAAACTTAAATTATTGCGTTATTATTGCTATATTTGATAGTTTTAATTAATCCGCAAAAACCATGGATAACACCCCCGTAAATGAATTCCAATGTCCTTATTGTGGCTCACCAATAATCATTAATCCGGAAGCGAACCATGACGAGATCAGGTGTCTTTCTTGCCATAAGTCATTTATAGTATTTGGTAATCCAAAGCATCTAATTTCAAAAGAATTGGTTGCCGTCGGCGATGCAGGCCTCCTGCAAATCAAGGAGAAAAAAAGCTGGTTTGCTGAAGCAGTTAACTTCATGATTGGGTGCTGGAACAAAGTGTCCGGACTCAAAGCTGGTGTGAAGGTAGGACTCGCATCTGCTGTCATTTCTCTCATTGCCGCGTTCGTGATAATAAAGATAGCGACAAGACCCGAGCCTATCGAGAACTGTATGGCATACACTGATGTCCAGGAGACATGGGAGACGTTCAGAAGCAATAACCCATACAATATTCAGACGGTAGGAATTAAGGAATATGAAGACGGAAGCTTCACCCTAATCTTTACCGAACCCAGCGAATCTGTCACCGATAAGGCGATCAGAAAGTTCATGAAGAGATACAACCATCTCGCAGCTCCCCAAAGGTGTGGAATCGGCATTGATGGATGGATGAAGGACGTCGTCGGATGTTTTTCCGGGGTTAAGGACATGGAAAAGTTCAGATCGGACCTTTTCAAGCTCCTATACGGCACAGATTATAAAGCTTATTTCTGTGATCTGAACGAAAATCCGAGACATGTTGATTTTGCAGAGGAGAATCTTAATTATCAGATTTCCGCAGAAGAACTAAGAAGCTGGTTCATAGACGGAGATGAGACATTCAAAGTTGACGGTGGTCAGGACGAAAAACTGACAAGACTTATCGTTCTTCCAGAATATCACAAATCAGACAGACTGTCTTCTGACAGCGAATCTCTTT
>JAKSJJ010000340.1 GCA_024398335.1 Bacteroidales bacterium
CGAGGTCATATACTGCGACCTTCATATCCTTGTTCTTCTTGTCAAGACCGTATGCGAGAGCAGCCGCTGTAGGCTCGTTGATGATACGCTTTACGTCAAGACCGGCGATCTTACCTGCCTCTTTAGTAGCCTGACGCTGGCTGTCAGAGAAGTATGCAGGGACTGTGATGACAGCCTCAGTGACCTCCTGACGGAGATACTCCTCAGCGGTCTTTTTCATCTTCTGGAGAATCATCGCTGAAATCTCCTGTGGAGAGTAAAGTCTTCCGTCGATGTCCACACGTGGAGTATTGTTGTCGCCCTTTACTACCTTGTAAGGCATGCGTGCGATCTCTTTTCCTACCTGGTCGTAGGTCTCACCCATGAATCTCTTGATAGAGAAGATGGTCTTGTGAGGGTTTGTGATAGCCTGACGCTTGGCAGGGTTACCGATCTTTCTCTCTCCGCCGTCAGCGAATGCCACTACTGAAGGTGTGGTGCGCTGTCCTTCGTTGTTGATGATGACGGTAGGCTCGTTACCTTCCATCACTGCTACACATGAATTGGTTGTTCCAAGGTCAATTCCGATAATCTTTCCCATAATTATATACTTTTTAAAATTTTATTCATTCTCCTGCATCTACTTGCAGACGCCATTCTTTTTATCGAACTTTGTGCCATTGAAAAATGACTGACAAATTGGCAGAAATGGAATACAGGGAACTGACAAACGAGGAATTTTCGGACATTCAGGCACGAATCCTCTACGAGGACAATCACATTATAGTCTTCAACAAGAGGCCGGGCGAGATCGTCCAGGGCGACAAGACAGGGGATGAGCCGTTGGGCGAGACCCTCAAGGCGTTCGTGGCCATGCGCGACAGCAAGCCGGGCAAGGTGTTCATGGGCGTGCCCCATCGTCTGGACAGGCCTGTGAGCGGCATATGCCTTTTCGCGAAGACAAGCAAGGCCCTCGAGCGTCTGTCTGCTATGTTCCGCGGCAGTGACGTGCACAAATTCTATTGGGCTTTGGTGTGTCAGCAGCCTCGTATGCCAAGGGAGGAACTTGAGAATTATCTGGGTCGCGACGAGAAGAGAAACAAGGCTTATGTCACATCGGGACCGAAAGGGGAGGCGAAGCTCGCGAAGCTTATATATAATTATATAGGTAAGACAGAGCGCTATCATCTTGTCGAAGTGGAGCTTCTGACAGGCCGTCACCATCAGATCCGCTGCCAGCTCTCCCATGCCGGAATGAATATAAAGGGCGA
>JAKSJJ010000341.1 GCA_024398335.1 Bacteroidales bacterium
TTTCGCCAGCGCGCTTTCCGTGGTCATGTCGTATCCGCTGACTACTCCGCAGTCACTCAGACTTTTGCCGTGCGCATAAAGCTTCATGTCAACTGTTCCGGACGGGCATTGTGTGATGTTCAGGACGATTTTACCCATGTTTTTCGCCTCGCGCACAATGTCGAGGAACCAGTTCTTCGCCGGGGCGTTGCCAGAGCCGTAAGTCTCGATAATCACCGCCTTTGTATTGCTTCCAAGGAGAATGTCGCTGACTGTCTGGGGAGTTATGCCGGGGTGTATTTTCAGGATAGAGACCCTTGTGTCAAGGTTCAGGCGGGCTTTGACCCTTCGGCCTTCCGGACAAGGGAGTATTATTGATTTGTTATACTTTATGGTTATGCCGGCTTCCGCGAGCGGAGGAAGATTGGGTGAGCGGAAGGCTTTGAAGTTATCTGAGCTGATTTTTGTCGTCCTGTTGCCTCTTAGGAGTACGCTGTCAAAGTATATGCATACCTCGGGTACTATAGCCTTTCCGTCCGGGTCTTTAGCGGCGGCTATCTCCACGGCGGATACGAGATTCTCCCTTCCGTCTGTCCTTGGACGTCCGATAGGCAGCTGGCTTCCAGTGAAAATGACGGGTTTCCCGAGGTCTTCGAGCATGAAACTCAGCGCGGATGCCGAGTAGGCCATCGTGTCAGTTCCGTGGAGAATCACGAATCCGTCATAGTCCCCGTATGATTTCTCTATCACCTGGGCGAGCTTGACCCATGTCTGCGGCTCCACGTCCGAAGAGTCTATGATAGGGTCGAATGATAAGGAGTCTATGCGGTAAGCGAATTTGGCCAATTCTGGCACTTCATCAAGTATCTGCTTGAAATCGAACGGCTTAAGTGTGCCGCTGGCATGGTCCTCCTGCATGCCTATCGTTCCTCCTGTATAAATCAGGAGCAAGGAGGCTTTGTCTTTATGACTCATATCTTGAAAAGTTTTTCCGCGTTAGCTGTGGTGACCTCCGCCACTGTCTCTACGCTGATTCCTTGCTGTGTGGCTATCTTCTCCGCGATGAAAGGGATATAAGCGCTCTCGTTGCGCTCTCCTCTGTGCGGGACGGGCGTCAGATAAGGGGAGTCTGTCTCGAGAAGTATCCTGTCAAGCGGGATTTCCTTCAGAGTCTCGCCTATGGACGCCTTCTTGAAGGTCGCTACTCCTCCTCTTCCTACGTACCATTCTCCCAGTCTCTGTATTTCCCTGAAGGTCTCACTGCTTC
>JAKSJJ010000342.1 GCA_024398335.1 Bacteroidales bacterium
AAAATAACCTGACGGCGAGAAAGTTCCTTCTCCTGGAAACAAAGGGAATAATCCAGGCCATTTCCGCCGGCGAACTGGATTGACGGCAGTTTAGCTATAGTCTTAAGAAGAAGTGCGCGCTCCTGAAAGGAGTATTCTCCGGAGTTACGGCCTTGAGCCATGGCCTCGAAAAGGGTGTATGTGCCCAAATCCTCCTGGATGTAACATTCTCCGTCCGGACTTATCGCCAAAACTTTAGGTACGGGGATGCCGCAATTCAGAAAATGTCCCGCCATTCCGAAGAAGCAGAGATTTTCCGCCACGCAAGTGCCTACAACGGCGATATAACTATCCTCACCGTCATGAATTCTATAATATCTCCGGTTACTTCCGGTAGGCGGAATCGCGTCAATAGACGTGTATTCACGGCCCGAAAATGCCTTATAAAGAGCGATTACTTTTTCCATAGTCGCGAATTTCGGTAAAAATCTGTATATTTGTGAGTTTTATTACATAAAAAAATGTTCAAAGACATCGCATATTGCTCGGATAAGTACCAGTACACAATGGGAAAATCCTTCTATGAGGCCGGCAAAAAGGATCAGAAGGCGATCTTCAATCTCTTCTACCGCAAAGCGCCGGAGAATAATAACTGGGCCGTAGTCAGCGGCACTGATGAAGTCATCGAGATGATCGAGGCCCTCGGCGGGAAAGAGCCCGAGTTCTTCGAGAAGTTCCTCCCTGGAGATGGATACGCGGAGTTCAGGGAGTATCTCTCAAAGATGCGTTTCACAGGAAACGTCTATGCCATGAGAGAGGGAGAGATCGTGTTCCCTAACCAGCCTATCGTCATTGTAGAGGCCCCGCTTATCGAAGCCCAGGTCCTGGAGACCCCTATGCTCTGCATAATGAACCACCAGATGGCCGTCGCTACTAAGGCCTCAAGGGTGTGCCGCGCGACTAACCGTCCGGTAAGCGAGTTCGGCTCAAGAAGAGCCCACGGACCATGGGCCGCTACATTCGGAGCTAAGGCCGCTATCATCGCCGGTTGCGCGAACACCTCCAACATCCTCACTGGAAGCATCTTCGACTACGGCAGCACAGGTACAATGGCTCATAGCTACGTGACCTCGTTCGGATGTACAGTAGAGGGTGAGCACACGGCTTTCGACACCTACATCAAGACCCACCGCGGAGAACCGCTAATAATGCTCATCGACACCTACGCCACTCTCAAATGCGGCATCCTCAATGCGCCCCGCGCCT
>JAKSJJ010000343.1 GCA_024398335.1 Bacteroidales bacterium
AAGATCTCGCGAAATATTACAGAGAACAAGCGGCGGCAAAGGAAAAATAAATGAGAATCTTCTCCTTCATATCCGCGGTATTGCTTCTGGGCGCGGCGAGCATGGTCTCGTCTGCCCAGGATACGAGCAGTCAAGAAGCGAAAAAGGCTCAGCTACAGAAGGAGATCGCGTTGATTGATAAACAGTTGAAGGACAACGCCTCAAAAAGCCGCAGTGCTCTGAGCAATCTTTCCTTAGTTCAGAAAAAGGTCGGTTTGCGACGCCAGGTCGTTACTCAGACAGAATACCAGATAAGGGTCTACAACGACAGTCTTTACAGCAAACAGCGCCAGATCAACGACCTTCAGAAGAGGGTCGATACGCTTTCTACATATTACTCTCGTCTTGTCCTGGGCGCCTATAAAAACAGGGACGCCAGGATATGGTACATGTATATTTTCGCCAGTGATAATGTGTCTCAGGCGTTCAGACGTTACAGCTACTTCAGGAACTTGTCGAATTCGATGAAAGAGCAGGCGGTCAAGCTTCGCTCGCTTCAGCGGAAGCTGGAGGAGGAGAGAGAGGAACTCGCTCGTTTGAAGGCGGAAGCGGAGAAGGTCAAGACCCAGAAGCAGAAGGAGGTGAGTGACCTTGAGAAGGAGCAGGGCCAGTGCGAGGGGATAATCAAGGACTTAAAGAAGAACAAGGCGAAATATGAGAAGGAGCTCGCCGCGAAGAAAAAGCAGGTGGAGGCCCTTAATAAGGAGATAAAGCGCATTATCGCGGAGGCGGTGAAGAAACAGACCGCTGTCAAGAAATCGGAGGCGGACATCACTTTGGCAGGAGAGTTCGCTGCCAATAAGGGCAAGTTGCCGTGGCCGGTGTCTGGAACCGTAGTGAACAAATATGGACAGCATAACCATTCTGTGTTCACAAATGTCAAACTTCCGTTCAATTATGGCATTGATATCGCCGTGGCGAAAGGCTCCAAGGCTACTTGCGTGTTTGACGGTGTCGTGCGCCAGATAGCGGTCATCGCGGGAAATAATCAGTGCGTCCTCGTGCAGCATGGGGATTATTTCACGCTGTATTGTAAGCTTAAATCAACGTCGGTTAAGACGGGGGACAAGATAAAGACAGGTCAGACTATAGGAGTCGTGGATGTCATAGGAGGCGAGTCAATGCTTCACTTTGAACTGTGGCAGGGACAGAATGCGCAGAATCCGGAACTCTGGCTGCGATAAAAAGAAAATAGTTAACA
>JAKSJJ010000344.1 GCA_024398335.1 Bacteroidales bacterium
AAGGATTATCGCGAGCTGTTCAGCATTATGATTGATTCTCATATCTGCGAAGACACCGCTATCGGCATCAAATCCGCACACCTATAAGCTACTCC
Source organism: Bacteroidales bacterium (assembly GCA_024398335.1). Classification (GTDB taxonomy): domain Bacteria; phylum Bacteroidota; class Bacteroidia; order Bacteroidales; family UBA932; genus Cryptobacteroides. Next base: position 96 of record JAKSJJ010000344.1, read on the forward strand.
GCGCAGGTGAGATTTTTGACGGCGGAGTCCATGCGGTGGAAGTCGAAGGAGCCGATCAAGCCTTCCATGCGCTCGACGATCTTATCCGTACAAAGATTGCCGATGGATCCGATGTGAGTGTGGTTAAGCTCGCCGTCAAAGAAGAACTCTCCCCTTTCGATTTCGATTCCGACCTGACGATAAGCGTCCCTGAAAGGAACACCAGCGGACACCAGAGCATTGACCTTCTCCACACTGAACGCCACATTATACTTAGGATCATTCATCAAGCCTTCCGTTAGGCTCATATTCTCAATAGCGAAAAGCGCTATATCCAGACAGTCGTCAATCTCCTTGAAAACAGGTACGAACACTTCCTTAAGAATCTGCATGTCACGGAAATAGCCCGACGGCAGATTGGTACAGATAAGGCGGATAGTCTCAGGCACGCCACAGACCTTGTTACAATGCGCACGTATGAGCTCGAAAACATCAGGATTTTTCTTGTGAGGCATGATGCTCGAGCCCGTAGTAAGCTCCTTAGGCAGCTTCACGAAGCCGAAATTCTGGCTATTGTAAAGACAACAGTCAGCGGCGAAACGTCCCAGAGTCTCCGCCACGCTGCTCAAAGCGAACGCGACAATGCGCTCAGTCTTTCCCCTACCCATCTGGGCACAGATAGAATTCCATACAGGAGACTCAAAGCCGAGAAGATCCGTGGTCATCTGTCTGTCCAAAGGAGCGGAAGAGCCATAGCCGGCAGCGGATCCGAGAGGATTGCGGCAGACAACTTCCCATGCGGCATTCAAGACCTCCATATCGTCAGTAAGGCTCTCCGCATAGGCTCCGAACCACATCCCGAAAGATGAAGGCATGGCGACCTGAAGGTGGGTATAGCCTGGCATAAGGACGTTCTTATACTTTTCAGAGGCGGCGGCCATAGCATCAAAAAGCGCCTTCACCTTCTCGACCGTCCCTCGAAGCTCCGCGCGGGCGAAAAGCTTCACGTCAACCATGACCTGGTCATTGCGGGAGCGTCCGGTGTGGACCTTCTTTCCAACATCGCCAAGTTTCTCGGTAAGCAGGAACTCAACCTGGGAGTGGACATCCTCCACATCAGGGGCGATAGTGAACTCCCCTGCCA
>JAKSJJ010000345.1 GCA_024398335.1 Bacteroidales bacterium
AGAAATACGCCGAAGGCGGCTATCTTAAGCTATGGATCAAGGAGTCGCCGAACGCTCAGAGGCTGGAGCAGTTGCGCGAGATTATCCGCGATGAGGCGAGGCTGCGTGAGATTTTTGATTCCATGTTTGATACACTGAGATAGTCTATGATACTTTATCCTAACGTAAAAATAAATCTAGGACTCAATGTCTTGAGAAAAAGAGAAGATGGCTTTCACGAGCTGGACACTCTTTTCGTCCCGTATTTCGGAATATGCGACACCCTTGAGATCGAGCCCTCCGAGAATCTCCAGATAAGCATAGAGAAAGAAGGAGGAGTCGAGTGGGACCCGATGAGTGATCTTACTGTGAAGGCATGGAGACTCATGAACGAGGCCTACGGCATTCCACCAGTAAGGATACATCTTATAAAGAACGCTCCGGTGGGCGCCGGACTCGGAGGCGGGTCCTCGGACGCGGCTTTCATGCTAAATGGTCTCAACGAGATGTTCAATCTCTCCCTTAGCGAGGAGATCCTCGCGGGGATGGCGGCGAAGCTGGGAAGCGACTGCGCGTTTTTCATATACAACAAGCCTATGACAGGACGAGGGAGAGGAGAAATTCTTGAGGAGTTCACTTGCCCAGCCTTGGAACTGCTTGACTATGGACAGGGATCGGACAAGGCGGAATGGAAACTCGAGCTCATCTGTCCGGAAGGAGTCAGCGTATCCACCGCTGACGCTTACCGCGGAATCACGCCGGGCACTCCAGCGAAGGCTCTTGAAGATGTGCTTCGCCAGGACATCAGCACTTGGAAGGACGAGCTTGTCAACGACTTTGAGACAACAGTATTCCGAAAGTACCCCGTTCTTGGGGAAATCAAGGCGAAACTCTATGCAGAAGGTGCCGTTTACGCCTCCATGTCAGGTAGCGGATCATCACTTTACCGTATCGTAAAAGCGACAGAAAAGTAAAAAAGCATCAAAAAAGCATAATCAAAAAAAAAAAAAGAAAAACTTGGCGTGGCGATGTTGGAAAGACAATCGTCACGCCATATTTTCGCGGCATGAGACAGTACGGAGCGGCTTTCCTGACACTATCGGCCGCGATAATTTCACTTTCATGCACAGATAGGTTGAACCGTCCGTCAGGCAGACCGGAACAACCACCGAAGACTATCCTTGTAGAAAAACTTTTCTATAGCGCGGTCAAATACCAGGACTCCTAC
>JAKSJJ010000346.1 GCA_024398335.1 Bacteroidales bacterium
TTCAGGAAAGCGACCATCTTGCCCTCCTGGCGGCGATACTCGATATGGTCGGTTATGGCGATGATATCAAGACCGTCATACCACGCCTCGCGTACTCTGAGCTCAGGGGTCACGTCAGCGTCCGAATATATTGTATGTATATGAAGATCAGCCTTATAGACATGGAAACCGTTCACGTCAGGGATGACAACCTCATGTCTTGCGACAGGGGCCCTCATAGCATTGTGGACCATATCCGGATTAGCTACGTTTGTAACGTATGACTGAGCTGAAATAGCTTGAGCGGACAGCGCGAGGGCCGCGATAAAGAGAATCTTTTTCATCATGGAAAAATTTATCATTTCTACAAAGTTAGAAAGGTAAGCATATAGTTCAAAAAAAAATTCATAAATTTGGGATTAATATGGAAAAGACCCTCGCATATAATGTGGCTGGACACGGATTCACGCTTACAGTCCCTGAAAAAATATACAATTCGAAACTTTTAAGTTCATATCAGCCGTTTGTCGTGGAAGACGGCTCACAGGCCTTGTTCCACCTCACCGCCGTGATCCAGGAGCTCCCCCAGACAGGAGAGCTTGTCCAGCTCTGTAATGATGAGTCCCCGTATCTTTGGATTTTCAAGGACGGCAAGAAGTTCAGTTTCGGCTTCTCCTTCACCAAGGAGGCCCCGAGCGCTGTCCTATTCTTCGACAAGGACGAGACAGAAGGCACGATTTATCTCAAGCCTCACATCCGCTTCTCTGAAGCCGACAGCGCCATAAGCAACGCCTTCATGCTCATGTACGCGTACAACGCGGGCTGGCATGACACTCTGCTTCTCCACGCTTCCGCCCCTATGAAAGACGGCGTCGGATACATTTTCCTAGGCAAGAGCGGCACAGGAAAAAGCACCCATAGCCGCATGTGGCAGGAGGCCATCCCGGAGGTGGAGCTTCTCAACGACGACAACCCTGTAGTGAGGGTCATTGACGGGAAAGTCATGCTCTACGGAACTCCATGGAGCGGCAAGACCCCGTGCTATAAAAATAAATGCGTTCCGCTTCACGGTATCGTCAGGATCGTAAGAGCACCACACAACAAAGCCGTAAAACTCAATATCATCGAGTCATATGCGTCCCTGATCTCGGCTTGTTCAAGCATGAAATGGGACAAGAACTGGCTCGCCGCCCAGCACAAGACCATAGAGAAGGTTATAAC
>JAKSJJ010000347.1 GCA_024398335.1 Bacteroidales bacterium
ATTCCGCCACAGTGATAGGTTCAGCTGAAAAATATGGGGAATCTTTCGGGAAAACCAAGGTCTCCTTTCCGCTATTGAGCAGGAAATCAAGAAGTGACTCCTCCGAAGGGCGAAGTCTCGACGGCTTCGGACGAAGTATTTTCACCCCTTTCGCTCCAGGAATATCTACCGGAGCGAGAGAGTCCTGACTCTGGGGATCCTCTACTGGAGGAACAGGTGGCGGAACCTGGCTGTCATAACCGGAAGGCCTGGCGGAATCTTTCTCCGCACGTGCGCGGCGGGTGGCGGTTATTCTTCTAGCCAACACCTCTCGGGAGATATCAAATCTCTCCGCCAAAGCTCCGGCGAAGGTCACTCTCTTGACCTCATCCGGCACCAAAGATATAGTGTCCGCTATCTCATTTATCACATTAGCCTTCTCCAGAGGGTCATTCTGAGCGCCGCCAAGCAACTGCTCCGCCTTGAACGAGACAAAGTCTCTAGCGTTAGCGGCAAGGTACTCATTGACCTGTTCCAGACTGTTCTCCTTGCAGAAATCGTCAGGATCTTTTCCGTCAGGAAGCACGACAATACGCACGTTCATGCCCTCTTCCAGGAAAATATCCGTTCCCCTGAGAGCGGCCTTGATACCCGCCTTATCACCGTCATAGATAATAGTGACATTATCTGAGAAGCGCTTGATAAGGCGTACCTGCTCCGAGGTCAAAGCGGTTCCGCAAGTCGCCACTACGTTGGTGATGCCATGCTGATGCATGGAGATGGCGTCGACATTGCCCTCCACGAGAATACACTGATCCAGACGATGAATCTGGGATTTCGCCAGATGCAGACCGAAGAGGGTATTTTTCTTCTTGTATATGTCCGTCTCCGCGGAGTTGACATATTTTCCAATGTGCGCTTCCTTGAAATCGCTGCGTAAAGTCCTGGCGCTGAAGGCTATGACTCGTCCGGAAGGCGAGAATATAGGGAACATGAGCCTCTCGTAGAAACGGTCGCGGAGGCTCCCGTCCTGATTCTGCACGCAAAGGTTCGCGTCGATGAGATACTCATCCTTATAGCCCGCAGCCTTCGCCGCCTGGGTGAAAGCGATCTTTGACGAAGGCGACCAGCCGAGCATGTACTCCTCGATGGTCTTATCCTCCAGACGACGGCTTTGGCAATAGCGGTATCCATATGTCCGTCC
>JAKSJJ010000348.1 GCA_024398335.1 Bacteroidales bacterium
GAGTATGAACTGATGAGCTCAGCGCAGGCCGGGATCACCGAAGACATCCCGGAAACGGGCTCGACTTTCCAGGAGAATTCTCTCCAGAAGGCGGAGTATATATGGAAGAAGACGGGGTTGAATTGTTTCAGCGATGACTCCGGACTGGAGGTTGACGCTCTTGACGGAATGCCTGGCATATATTCCGCGAGGTATGCGAGTCTCGGTCTCGACTGCGAGCAGGCAGCGGCCGCGAATCACGACTTTGACAAGAATATCGACAAGCTTCTTCATGAGCTTAACGCAGTGGAGTTCAAAGCTTTGGCCACTGGGCGGCCTATGCCTGAGCGTACGGCGCGTTTTCGCTGCGTAGTGACCCTTATGCTCGACGGCGAGCCACATTTCTTTGACGGGACCATCGAGGGCAAGATAGGCTATGAGCGTAGCGGGGAAGGAGGATTCGGTTATGATCCAGTCTTCTATCCGGACGCGTTCCCTGGCAAGAGCATGGCCCAGATCTCCGAGGAGGAGAAGAACTCCGTCTCCCATAGAGGCATAGCCCTCAGAAAGATGGCTTTATGGCTAGCTCAGAGGAACTCATAATCCTTCATACGACAAAGTTCTCGGACAATGCGGTCGTCGTCCACGCCTTAGGCCAGGACCAGGGGCGGCGAAGTTATCTTGTGCGTAAGCCTCGAATGGCCATGTTGCTTCCCCTGAATATCGTGGAGGCGCAGGTGAGCGAGAATCCTCGTTCGACCCTTCTGATGGCCAAGAACTTCTCCAGCATATATCCGCTAGCCTCCCTGAGGGGGAATATCTTCAAGAACGCGATCACGCTTTTTCTCAGCGAAGTCGTGTTCAAGACTATAAAGGACGGTATCGTGGAGGAGGGACTATATCAGTGGCTTCGCTCGGAAATCCTGCTCCTGGATGCGATGGAGGGCAATTACAGTAATTTCCATCTTCATTTTCTGCTGGATTTCGCGGCGCATCTGGGCTTCGCTCCGTCAAAGGAGGACCTGATGCCATTCGCAGAGGATAATCTGGACAATATAGAGGCGCTTCTGACCCTTCCTTTCCCCGAGGCCATGCTGCTCCCTCTTAACGGTCAGGTCAGAAACGAAATCGCCGTGGAACTCTTGCGTTATATCGAGTTCCACAGCGAAGGTTCGATCAATATCAATTCTCTGAGAGT
>JAKSJJ010000349.1 GCA_024398335.1 Bacteroidales bacterium
ACTGAGTATACCGACATCGAGCAGCTCAGCGAGCAGGACAAGGCTCTGGCCCTTGAGGCTATAGGGGCGATGGATGTCGCATATGCTCCATACTCAAAATTCAACGTCGGCGCCGCTGTCAGGATGAGTGACGGAAGAATCTTCACCGGAGCGAACCAAGAGAACGCCGCATACCCTTCAGGACTTTGCGCTGAGAGAACAGCGATGTTCTACGCCCATGCCCACAGGCAGGGAGCGGACTTAGTCAGCGTAGCCGTAGCGGCAAGCCAGGGCGGAGTTCTTTGCGAATCCCCCGCTACTCCATGCGGAGACTGCCGTCAGGTCATGGCTGAGTTCCAGACAGAGAGCGGAAAGCCGATGAGCGTGATTCTGGTCGGAGCGAAAAAAATCTGGAAATTTGACAAGGTAGAATGTTTGCTGCCATTTATTTTTGACAGTCTATAAAATTTTTCTACCTTTGCAGTCGGGGTAAGTCTTACACGACCAGCTCCCTCTGAATTCCCCCAGGGTCGGAAGGCAGCAAGGGTAGGAGGTCGTAGCGGTGCGATGTAAGTAGCTTACCCTTTTTTTGTACCCTCTAGCGAGCGGCGCTCTGGCCTGCGAGAAGGCCCGTACAGAAGGCGATGTGGAGGTTGTATCCTCCCGTGTCAGCGTCAAGGTCGAGAATCTCCCCCGCGAGATAAAGGCCAGGCGCTTTTTTTGACTGAAGGGTCTTTGGGTCCACTTCGTCAAGGCTGACTCCACCGGCAGTTATGACACAACGCTCATAGCCCACGAAGCCGGTGATATCCATGCTCCATGACTTAAGTCTGCGTGAGAGGCTCTTGTGGTCCACACCAAGGTTATATTTCAGGAAAAGAGGTATCAACTCCTGAGGCATAAGCTTGCCCAGAAGCACGTTGAACTTTGTCTGATATGGCTTCCCCTCGCTTCTGCGATCAGCTCCGTTCTCTTTCCAGAGCGCCTGGACGCGAGTTTCGACCTGCTCTAAAGACACCGCAGGCTTTATGTCGAGTATGACCTTGACCTTCGATCCATTCGTCAAGGCTTTCACGCATTTACGGCTTATCTTGAACCCTATAGGGCCCTCGATTCCGCCGTCGGTGAAATCCATGTCGCCTTCCTCATAGGAGGCTTCGTTGCCGTCAATGACAAGAGACAGGGACACATTCTTC
>JAKSJJ010000035.1 GCA_024398335.1 Bacteroidales bacterium
ACAACTCAGTCGCCTTGTCATAGACTTCGCTCAAGGACTGATTGTATCCGTTTATATTGTTGCCGCTGAAATTATAGCGGGCGTTTACGGAGAACGTCCTGCCTGGCTTGTCGCCTATTTTCTGACGGAAGAGCAAGAATCCGCTGGCTGTCCAGTTCTTATTGCTTCCATACGTTCCGGTATAGCCTCGGTTGGTAGGATCGAAAACGTCTCCGTTTCGGGTCATCGTAGTGTCGCCGGAATACTCGTGATAGTTACCGTTTCCGAAGTTGAACTGAGGTTCAAAGAGAATCGAAGTCTTCTTTGAGAACTTGTGCTCGAGGCGGACGCCGAAGCGGTGTCCGTTCGTGAAAGTATAGCTGTCGCCAAGGCTGTGATAATGAAGATCATGGCCGTTATCGCGGAACGTTGTCCTGTCAGTTTCTTCCTCGACTACTTTGATGCTTCCGTTGTAAAGATAGTTGGCTCCGAGGTCCATATTTCCGTCACAAAGGGTAAAGGCGCCGTTCAGACCGCCCATCCAGCTGGTAGTGATACCGTTATCACCTCCCCACCAGCCACCGCCGCCGCTGCCGCCACGACCCATTCCGCCTCCACCGCCTCTCATGGCCGCCATCATGCTGCCAGCCATATCGTTGAAGCCGCGGTTATTGGTGTTGTTTCCGTTGAGAATGAGGCTTATCTGACTCTTATCCGTGAATCGTCCCACCATAGCGGCGCCCTGCCAACGGGCCGGCTGGCCCATTCCGACACGCTGGATATCGTGTCCGCCTCCTCCCATGATGTTACCGAACCATCCGTTCATCATGCCCTTACGGACTCTGAGGTCAATGATAGTCTCCTCCTCGCCGTCGTCTATGCCCGTGAACATGGCCTGGTCTGATTTCTTCTCGATGACCTTGACCTTCTCCACGATCTTAGCAGGGATGTTCTTGCTGGCAAGCGAAGGATCGTCAAGGAAGAATGTCTTTCCATCGATAGTTATCTTGCTGATAGTCTTTCCGTTAGCAGTGACGGAACCATCAGAGTTCACCTCCACGCCCGGAAGTTTCTTGAGAAGATCTTCAAGCATATCATTGTCCGTTGTCTTGAACGACGAGGCGTTATACTCTATCGTGTCCTTTTTCACGGTGATCGGATTTCCGACAGCAGAGATGCTCGCCGCGTCAAGAAGCTTCGTGTCTGTCTTCATGACAATCTTGCCAAGGTCGATCTCCTTACCTTGCACAGTCACAGCGATGGAGGAAGGCAGATAGCCCATAAGCTCGGCCTTGACCGTGTATTTTCCGTTACGCACGCCTGCGATAAGCACAGCACCCTCATCGCTTGAGAGAACATACTTGCTGGCTTTCTCCGCGCCGTCAGGAAGAAGGGACACTGTAGCGAAGGCTACAGCCTGATCGGTGTCGTCAACAAGTTTAGCCTTGATGACATTACCCTGAGCGAAAGCGTTAGCAGCCACGAACATCGAGGCCACGACAGAAATGATATTCTTGAGATTAATAGTCATATTTCCACAGTTTGAGTTCTTTTTTGACACGCACGCAGGCGAAAGGTTTAAAACAAAACGCGAAATTATTTCACTCGTCCCGGATTTGCCGCCAGGAACGCCTCCCAACTCGAGGAAGCCTTCCCCACCGAAGCCAGAGGACTGGTTAGCTGATAGTAATGGCAAAGGGCGATAGCGAGCGCGTCGGTGGCGTCGAGATATTTCTCATGAATCTCCATCTTGAGGGTCTTTCCCACAAGCATGGCCACCTGTTCTTTAGAAGCGGCGCCGTTGCCGCAGATAGCGATTTTAGCCTTTCTAGGAGCATATTCGGTGACAGGGATGCCCTGGGTGACAGCCGCGATGATCGCCGCCCCCTGAGCCCTTCCAAGCTTCAGGATAACCTGGGCGTTCTTTCCGTAAAAAGGCGACTCGACCGCCATATCTGTCGGATGGTACTGCTCCACGAGCTCGGCTACTCCAGCATGGATATTAGCCAGCTTCTCGAAAGGATCTTTGATTTTTCGGAGGTCAAAGACCCCCATGGTCTCATAATGAGGCCCCTTATCATCAACACGGATGACCCCGTAACCAAGAATATTGGTTCCGGGGTCTATTCCGAGTATGACGCTTGGCTTAGTCAATTACGTCGAAGCCTGTATATGGACGGAGAGCCTCTGGGATGATGATCTTACCGTCCTTCTGACAATTCTCAAGAAGGGTAGCCACCACGCGTGGAAGAGCGAGTGAACTTCCGTTAAGAGTGTGGCAGAGCTGAGTCTTGCCCTCTGAGTCTTTGTAGCGGAGCTTGAGGCGGTTAGCCTGGTATGACTCGAAGTTAGAGACTGAAGATATCTCAAGCCAACGGCCCTGAGCGGCGCTATAAAGCTCGAAGTCGTAGGTGATAGCTGAAGTGAAGCTCATGTCACCGCCGCAAAGACGGAGGATGCGGTATGGAAGACCGAGCTTGTTTACGATGCTCTCTACATGAGCGACCATCTCGTCAAGAGCTGCGTAACTGTCCTGAGGTTTCTCGACGCGGACAATCTCGACCTTGTCGAACTGGTGCAGACGGTTAAGTCCGCGGACGTCCTTTCCGTATGAGCCGGCCTCTCTGCGGAAGCAAGGAGTGTAGGCTGTCATCTTCTGTGGGAAATCAGACTCTTTAAGGATGACGTCACGGAAAATATTGGTCACAGGCACCTCAGCGGTAGGAACCATGTAGAAGTTGTCGAGGTTGGCATGGTACATCTGGCCCTCCTTGTCAGGAAGCTGGCCTGTACCGAAACCAGACGCCTCATTGACCATTACAGGAGGCTCAACCTCAAGGTAGCCGGCCTCTGTGTTGCAGTCAAGGAAGAAGTTGATAAGAGCTCTCTGGAGCTTAGCGCCTTTGCCCTTATAGACAGGGAAGCCGGCGCCTGTGATCTTGACTCCGAGGTCAAAGTCGATGATGTCGAGCTTCTTGGCGAGCTCCCAGTGAGGAAGTGCGTTCTCTCCCAGGTCAGGGATCTCGTTACCCATCTTCACAACTACGTTATCCTCAGCGCAAGTTCCTTCTGGAACCATGTCGCAAGGGAGGTTAGGAAGAAGAACTACGAGAGCGTCGAGGGCTTTCTGGTTCTCATCCGAAGCAGCCTGAAGAGCGGCTGATTTCACCTTAAGCTCGGCAACCTCATCTTTTGCGGCCTGAGCCTCGTCTTTCTGGCCCGCCTTCATCAAAGAGCCGATCATAGCGGCTTTCTTTTTCTGCTCAGCGAGGCAATTATCAAGTTCACCCTGAAGTGAACGTCTTTCAACGTCAAGGGCGTTGATCTTCTCTACAATTTCGCGGGCGTCAAAATGCTTGACTGCGAGTTTGTCAATTACAAACTGCGGATTTTCGCGAAGAAGTTTAAGTGTCAGCATAATATTTTGTTTGTTTTACATTTTCTGTAAAAGAAAAAGAGAGACCTCTCCAAATCCGGAGTAAAGTCTCTCTTATCTCTTCATTAATCCCCGGATTAGTTCTCGAAAGGAAGAACCGAAACGAAAGATTTGTTCTCTGCCTTCTTGCAGAATACCACGGTACCGTCAACAAGAGCATAGAGGGTATGATCTCTACCCATACCTACATTCTTACCTGGGTTGTGTACAGTACCTCTCTGGCGGACGAGGATGTTACCAGCCTTTACCACCTGTGAGCCAAACTTCTTGATACCTAATCGTTTGCTCTCTGATTCACGACCGTTCTTAGAACTACCGACGCCTTTTTTGTGTGCCATAATCTCAAATCTTTAAACATTAATTAAGCGATCTCAACGATCTGGAGTTTGGTAAGATACTGACGATGACCGTTCAGTTTCTGATAACCTTTACGACGTTTCTTCTTGAAGACGAGGACTTTGTCCGCCTTGCAAGTGTCGTCAAGAACAGTTGCCTTCACAACAGCACCCTCTACGTAAGGAGCACCTACTTTAACAGCGCCCTCAGCGTCAACGAGGAGAACCTTGCTGAATTCAACAGCAGCACCTTTCTCAGCCGCGAGGCGGTTGACGAAGATTTCTTTGCCAGCCTCTACTTTGAACTGCTGGCCTGCGATGTCCACAATTGCGTACATTCTATAAAAACTTTAATAAGTTTTGACTGGAAGCGTCCACCTCGGGTGGCTCTTGACAAGCTCCACAGCCTTCGATTGGACGGCAAAGGTAACACTTTTTGCAAAAACAACAAAACTTATATAAAAAAAGATGAGACCATCCGCTTCACGGATAGTCTCACTATAGTATGTCCTAGATAAATCTCTGACTTACTGCTCGTCCTGGAGCTGAAGATGCTGCACGTAGATAGCCTTCATCATAGCCTTCCTCTTAACGACTGAAGGTTTCTGGAACTCTCTGCGGGAGCGGAGCTCACGAACGGCGCCAGTCTTCTCGAATTTTCTCTTGAACTTCTTGAGAGCCTTCTCGATGTTCTCACCCTCTTTTACTGGTACGATAATCATAGCTTTAAATCACCTCCTTTTTATTAGCGGCTGCAAATATAGTCATTTTATTTTGACTGCAAAATATTTTTAAACTCCTCCATTCCTTTGGTAGCCACTTCCTTAATGTGGGTGATACGTCCGTCACGCACAGGCACCTCAGAAGGATCTATTATATAGATAGGAGTATCCCACTTGGCAAAACGGTAAAGTCCGGCGGCGGGATAAACTTTCATCGAAGTACCGATGATAAGAAGAATATCCGCCTTGCACACCGCGTCCGCCGCGCGCTCCATCTCCGGCACAGCCTCGCCGAACCACACGATATGAGGCCTGAGCTGCGCTCCGTCATAAGGCGAAAGGTCGCCAAGGACAATGTCCTCATAGCCGATATCGATCACAGAAGCCTTGCTGAAACCGTCCCTGTCGTTGAAGCATTTCTCCGAACGGGCCTTGGTAAGTTCTCCGTGAAGATGAATGATTCTGGTGCTGCCCGCCCTCTCATGGAGATTATCCACGTTCTGGGTGACGACAGTCACGTCGTAGTCATTCTCAAGCTCCGCTATCGCCCGATGCGCCGAATTAGGCTTCACGCCCTGGAGTTCACGGCGACGCTGATTATAAAAGTCCAGCATAAGACCCGGATTACGGCCCCAGCCATTGATATCCGCCACGTCCTCGACCCTGTAATTTTCCCACAGTCCGTCGCTTGCGCGGAATGTACGGATTCCACTCTCGGCGCTGACGCCGGCTCCTGTCAGTACGACTATCTTCTTTTTCATGCGAAATAGAATTTCTCTAACCAATATTTGAACAATACATCCAGCACGACAGGCTCGTCCTGGTCGTTGAAGGTGATCAGTTCCTTCTTCATCAAAGCCTCCTTGACTCGCACGACGTTCGCAGAGGAGTTCAGCCTATACTTGCGTATGACATCAGCGGAAGTGAAACGGGTCACGCCATCGATGACCGCCTGGAGGAAACTCACCTGGTGCCATGTAAGATTGGCCATGGCGTACTTAAAGCGAGGCTCATGCACTGACACAAGCATGCTCAAAGCGTCCATCAAAAGGGCATTCGTAATGTAACCCTTTGTCATCGAATCACATATGGACACAAACTGGTTGATGTACCACATATTGCATGAGAACATCTTCGCTACGCCTAGGGCCGCGTCCTTCTCGATGACCTTTCCTGTCAGGAGCATGCCCTTGACTATATATTCCGCGATCTCGCCGTCCTCCGCCGAAGGCACAGTGAAGTTCTCTATCGTACCCCTGAACATGGTGCTTTTCGCGAAGATCGCCTTCATCGCGTTGTGGCGCGAGCCTGTAATTATATAGGTACAGCCTAGTCCGTCAAGACGCCTCTCGCCAAGAACCTCCTTGAAGGCGCGCATGACCTTGTCGCTATCCTCCAATTCAGCGAGGTTCTGGAAATCGTCGATGACCATGTAGAGTTTCTCTCCCCTGGTCGCGGCGATACGGCCAGGAAGGCGGAGCATGAAATACACGTCATTCGCGTCGGCGTCCCAGTTCAAGGACACAACCTCGTCATAATCCTGATAACGGTCACGGTCGAAGACGAAATGCGTGCCGCCCAGATGAGCGCTGATTATCTGCTCGTACTCGTCAGCAGTAGTCGCGAGCGAGCGGAGCACAGCGTCACCGAACTTCAGAAGCATTGACTCTATAGTTCTGACATTGAAGAAGTTGACAGTACACACAGAGAACACCTCCCCGCTCATTTTCATGTTGAAGAGGGTGTTCTGGATAGCCGACATCTTACCTTCCTTAGGAGGACTGTAAAGCACGACGTTCTCACCGCTTGAGAGAAGATTGGCTAGCGCCCTGCACTCCCTCTTACGGCCGATATAGTTCTTGCCGGAAACGAATTTATCGTAACTGAAAGGACCCATAAATACTATTTAATTTCCCAGGCGCCGCCTTTTCCGAAGACTTTGCCAACAAGTTCATCATAGATGCCTGCTCTCTTCGCGAGGTCGAGAACATTGATTCTGTAGCGCATGAGCTGCACGAAATCAGTCAGACGGCGAAGATCAGCGCAAGTGATGCCGATGTCCTCCGGGCAGGTAGGGGCGCCGGCTCTCTTGAAGAGGTCACGCATCTGCTCGAAAGGAATCACCTGGGCGCGGAGCTTCTCGCTGAACTCTGGCCAGCACTCTTTAAGTTTGGTAAGTTCCTCGCGTACTTTCTCTTTAGGCTCCCATTTCTTGGTGATCTCCTCGTATCCGAGGGTAGGGACAGGGAAATCGACGAAGAGTTTCTTGGCCCTTTCCTGCTCCTGCTCCAATGAAGGCCATGCCTCGACGCATTTATCCACGTCTATCTTGGTAAGGTCCATCTTCAGAAGCTCGTCAAAGAAAGCGCAAAGGGTCAGTTCTCCGACTGAGACCTGGAAGCCGTGAGATACTGAATTGCCGTTGAAGGTATGGTGGGTCATGTCAAGCCAGTGGCTGTAGAGGTGCTCAGCGCAAGAGACACAGCGGGTGTCGCCGCCGCTGACCTCGATGCCCACGCCGCAAAGGGCGAGGCCGAGGAAGAGTTGCTCCACGACTTTAGGGTCACCGTTATGGACTCCGTCAGGATCGCTGAGCATATCTCTGAGGTAATCCTGGGTAAGGTGCCATGCGCCATCGTGGATAGGCTCGGTGCCGAAAAGATCAGCGATCATCCACTCCGCTCCGGCGGTAACCTTCGAGGCGAGGTCGCCGTAGCCGGCCGCAGTCATAGGTACAGGAGCCTCGGCGAGGACCTTAGTGTCAGCGACAATGATTGAAGGGGCGCTGCACTTGAAAGAGACCTTGGCGCCACGCTCGTCGGCGATTGAAGCGGTGGCGGAGGTGAAACCGTCGACAGAAGCGGCGGTGGCGACGCAGATATACTGCTGACCATGACGGAATGAGCTCAGTTTAGAGAGGTCGTTGATGACTCCGGAGCCGACAGCGATGAGCACGCCTTTCTGCTCATCAAGAACCTTGTCAAGTAGCTGGACATATTTCCATTCAGCGTGGAAATTCTCATCGTAGATCATGCAAGTCGTAGCGGGAACTCCGGCCTTGCCAAGCTCATAGAACACTTTTTCTCCTGCGACCCTCCAGGTGTTGCGGTCGGCGACCACGATAGCCTTGCGGCCAGGGAAAAACTTCGTGAAAAGACCTGGGACTCTGTCAAGGATGTCCTGTCCGAACTCAAGAGCCTTGAGGGTGTTTGAAACGCTCAACGCCTCTTCGATAACTTTCTGTGTATCCATTATATTATTGTTTTAAATTACCAGATTTGTGATGTCTTATATGCAGGAGGCTCGGCGTCTGAGTAAGGAGCCTGCTCCACGCTCGCGCTTTCCAGAATACGGGTCTGGACGAACTTGCGGCCCGCGTCGTCGATGACGACCACCTTGACCTTTGCATCAGGGTCTGTCATCTTATAACGGAACATGTGATAGCATTTCTCGCAATAGTTATTGCGTGTGCTGCCGTTTATGTGGCCACGGCCCACGACTCCGACGTTATAGCCTATGGCCCACCAGTCCTTTCCGCCGTCTGAAGTAGGCTCGAACTCCCCTGTCGCCTTCATAGGCTTGAGGTCGTCAGCCATGAGTTTTCCGTTCTCATAGACCTGCACCTTCCATGTCTTGTCATAGTTGAAGACATTGATAAGAAGCACGTCATGTCCATGCTGGAGACGGAATTCCTCATATTTTCCGCCATAGACAGCGTCGCCGCGGTAGATTCTACTCTGGAACTTATCGCTGAAGCCAAGGCCTTTGTAGATATGGTCAGGGATGTCAGCGCCCTTGACATGGCACACAAGGTAGCCGTTTGGCGAGCCGTCGGCGCAGTTGCGAGACCACCACCAGCATCCGCTCATAGCACCTACAGTGAACTCGTTCACGCCGTTAGCGAGAGTCCTCTTGAAGTTGGTGTGGGTGTGTCCTGAGAAGACCCTGGCGTTCTTGAACTGGGCCATCAGGTCAGTGGCGTCAAAGAGATTCTGGAGTTGGTGCTTTGTCTGCTCGGTCTTCATTCCGGCGATAGACTTCGTGGAGATAGGAATATGAAGACAGAGAATGACCATCTTATCCTTCGGCACGAGGGCCAGATCCCCACGCAACCACTCAAGCTGCTCGTCGGTGATGCCGCAGTAGTATTTATTCGCCTTGTCGAGGTTGTCGAACATCACGTCGTTGATAGATACGATATGGAGATCTCCTCTGTTCCACGAATAATCTATAGGTCCGAAGACCGCCTCGAACATACGGTCTCGGCGCACGCTGACGGTAGGATTGAACTCGTCAAGATCACCTTTAGCGAACTCGAAATCGTGGTTTCCCACAGTCTGGAAAACAGGCATTCCGGTCTTCGAGGCGGCCATCTCCTCCCTTATCATAGGGAAAAGATAATTGGTGTTTCGGCCTCCCTCGGTATAACCTATGTCGCCAAGAGTGATGGCGTAGCAAGAGCCTTTCTGCTTCTTTGAATACGCCTTCATGTCAGCAATACCCTCCGTACGCATACGGTCCACATGATGAGTATTCTGACTCTGAGGATCGCCGATGAAGAAAATATTGAACTCCTTCTCAGGCTTCGGCAGACGCTCGAACTCAAAATCGTAGCTTGTCCTCTTGTCGTCAAGCTTGATGTAAAAACAAGGATGTCCCTGACGAAGAGGCACCTTGCACTCCGCCGGAATCGACACCCACACATACGCCGCCGCCGGATTACGCTTGAAAGAGTAATGTCCCTGAGCGTCGGTGACTACCGATGTATAACTGTCCGAGACGACAACGCCAGCGAGAGGCTCTCCCTTGGAGTCGAGAACCTTGCCCTGGACGTCGGATTTAGGGTCTATGCCCTGCGCGAGGGCGAGAACTGGCAGCATCAAAGCCGCCACGATTGAAAATATTCTATTCCTGGTCATATCCATTCGCTTTTGCCGCCCATATAGAGGCGATTACAAGAGTGCCGACGATAGAAGCCGCGAACATGGCGGCATAGACTCCGTTCCATCCGAAATGGTCAGCGACCCATCCGAATCCTACTCCGGAAATGATCGTGCTCATGTAGCCGAATATTCCCAAAATTCCGTTGGCGGTAGCGGAGGCGCGGTTTGTAGCATGCTGCGCCGCACATATTCCCAGAAGGGCCTGCGGACCGTAGATGCAGAAACCTATCAGCATATAAGGAATCATCAGAAGCCACCAAGGAGCCCCGACAGGGAGCATCCAGTAGCTCAAGACCGCGAGGGCGGTGCCAACCATGCAGACAACGCAGGTGTGGTGGGCCTTGCTCTTGAAAATATGGTCTGTCGCCCAGCCCCAGAACACCATTCCGAGGTTTCCTCCAAGGAGTTCGAACAGCACACATACCGTCGTAGCCTTGGCGATTGACATGGCCTTGTCCTCCATCAGGATCTTCGCGCCCCAGTCAAGAGCTCCGAAGCGGACGACATATACAAAGAGATTGGTTATGGCGAGAATCCATATTATCTTGTTCCTGTACACGTGCTTCTTGACGAAGGCGTTATGCTCCGCCGCCTCCTCAGGAGTGCTCACGATCGCTTTTTTCTTGCCTACGACCTCAGGAAGTCCAACGTCCGAAGGAGAATCCTTGAGAGTCGCGAGAAGCCATATAGCCCCTACCACGCCGACAGCCGCAGGGATAAGGAAGCACCATCTCCATGCGCCTACATGAGAGGCGAACTGTATCACATTAGGATCGGTGACATCCACAGGCTTGTCCGGGGAGGAAAGATGAGCGGCAATGGTGGCGAGAGTGTCAGCGTCAGCGCTCATGTCAAGTCCCAGGTGAGGCATAATGACCCAGCCGCAAAGGCCCATGGCGAGGCCTGCGCCGATAGAGTGGGACATATTCCATATACTCATCTTGGTGGCGAGCTCGTTCGGATGTATCCACTGGGTGAGGGTCTTCGTGCATGGAGGCACGCCCATTCCCTGGAGGAAACCGTTAATCATCCACATCACGCCCATGATATAGCCAAGCGCGGTAGCTATAGCGGCAGCGTCACCGGCCTTCGCCCCTATGGATACTATCCAACCCGCGAACACGTCACTTGTTCCGAAGAGCACGTTGACGGCGGCGCAAAGAAGAAGTCCCAGGGACATCACCTTACGGGCGCTGTTACGGTCAGTGATGATACCCACGACAAAGCGAGAGAGGCCGTAAATCACTCCATGAAGGGTAAGAAAAATTCCTAAAGTGGTGTTGGAGATGCCGAACTCAGCCGTGAGGCCAGGCATGGCGAGGTTGAAGTTCTTTCTCAAAAGGTAGAACATGGCATAGCCTATCATCGTGACGATGATTGTGCGCCACTGCCAATACCCCAGTGTCTTTTTTGTATCTTGGCTCATCATTTTTAGTGTTTCTGATTATTCTGGTTTATGCGCTTATTCTGAAATAGCTTTCCTGAATGCCGGGATAGTGTCTTCCAGGCACATTCCCTTGCGGTAGATGCCGGCGGTTCCTCCGACAAAAATGTCCGCTCCGAGGCCGGCCATGTACTGAGCTCTCTCGCAGCTGACGCTTCCATCAACGCTTATCATCACGTCCTGGGCGCCCTTAGCGTCAAGCCACCGCCTGCACTGTGCGACTTTTTCCATTATGCCCTCGACCATTTTCGCTCCGGCGTAGCCCGGATGTACAAGCATGAGGGTCACGCTCTCGAAAAGACCAAGGTGCCTTTCCAGGGCCTCAACAGGAGTCTCAGGATTTACAGCGAGTCCGAAGTGAGCACCCGCGGCCTTAACTTTCGCCGCCAATTCCTTGTAATCTCTGTCAAGCTCCACATGAGCCGTAAGGAAATCGCCCTCTCTGAGAGGGAAGGCGGAAAGTATGAGCTCAGGGTCCTGGACCATCAGGTGTATATCCAAAGGCATGTCCGTATGGGCGTGCATGGCCTTTATGAAATCAGGGCCGAAGGTGAGGTTAGGCACAAAATGGGCGTCCATGACATCTACATGGAGCCAGTCCACACCATGTTTCTTCAAAGTGTCAAGATCCTTTCCCAGCCCCATGAGGTCTGAGCACATGACTGACACGGAAATTATTCTTTCTTTACTCATAATCTTATAGTTTGTAGGGCGGCCTACCAAGGGTCTATCTGGCTGTCCTTGAGTCCAAGGAAGTAAAGGATTCCGTCGAGACCGATGGTGGAGATCGCCTGGTCGGCGTTTGCCTGCACCTTTGGTTTAGCGTGATAGGCTATGCCCAGACCTGCGAGCGAAAGCATAGGAAGGTCATTGGCGCCGTCTCCTACGGCCACTGACTGAGCGAGGTTGATATGCTCCACCTGGCAAAGAAGCCTCAGGAGCTCGGCCTTACGCTTGCCGTCAACCACGTCGCCCACGTAACGGCCTGTCAGTTTGCCATCCTCTATCTCAAGTTCATTGGCATAGACATAGTCAAATCCGAACTTCTGCTGGAGGTATTTACCGAAATATGTAAAGCCTCCGGAAAGAATGGCAGTCTTGTAGCCCACTCTCTTGAGTATCATCATCATTCGCTCAAGTCCCTCATTATAAGGAAGTTTGCGGGCGATATCTTCCATCACGCTCTCGTCCAGGCCTTTAAGAAGACCTACTCGGCGGGTGAAGCTCTCCTTGAAATCAATCTCCCCTCTCATCGCGCTCTCGGTGATCGCTTTGACCTCAGCTCCGACGCCAGCT
>JAKSJJ010000350.1 GCA_024398335.1 Bacteroidales bacterium
TCAGCTCTTGTGAAAAGCCAGGGCCGGTCCCTGACAATTCTGATGTTGAGCAGACTCCGGACGATCCTACTCCAGTTGATCCTCCTGTCGCTCCGACGGCTGATTTGCTTGATATCGTTTTCGATCTTGACGGTACCGCTAAAGATGTCTCCGCATCCTCAAATTATGTGCAGACCCTTTCTGGTAACGCTCTTGTGACATATCAGCATCCTTACTTCAATTCTCCTGTCGCTCACTTCTCGCATGAGCCTGGAACTACCGCCACTTCTGGTTATTACAGAGTTGATTTTACGGATAAAATGGCCCAGGGTCTCGCCGACGGACATACATTGGAAATGGTGTTCTGCTCTAATTTTGAGCCGGACGGAGCTACGGAGTATAAGATGTTCAGCGCCATGGATTCCGGCGGCACCGGTTTTCTTATCTCGAAGAGTAATCATGGTACGGCACTCCATTTCCTGCCGAATGTCAGTACGGACGGTTCGTCAAAATGGATATGGACATCTACCGGAATACGCCCTGTGCCTGGACGCTACTATCATGTTGTAGGTGTCTGGAATAAGCAGGAAGGCAAGTCTTATGTTTATGTTGACGGCGAGCTTAAGGCTACCGTGAGCGCTCCTGGAAATTTTGTTCAGCCGTCAGCAGCGGCCGCGAAGTGGTGGAGTATTGGCGGTGACGCCTCGAAATCGGGCTCTCAGGCTTCTTGGAACGGTGATGTGGCTCTCGCTAGAGTGTATGACGACCCGCTGGACGCATCCCAGGTTAAGCTTTTGTATGAGAAAGCTGCCTTGAATAATGGGACTTCTTATGCCTCAATTGATGTCAAGGACCAGGTGTATCTTCCGTATTGTGACGTGACTCCCGGGGCAAAATACACGATCTGGGGCACAGGATTCAAGCAGGGAGATAAAATTGTCTTCGGCGAATATGAGCTCCAGGCTGAAGTCGCAGGTTATTCTTTGACTTTTACCATTCCTTCAGGTCTGGTGGCCGGCTCCTATGTTCTATTGCTTAAGCGAGGAGATTCGTATGCTCCTATAGGCAAGACTGTTTTCAATGTCGTGTCCACTCTGCCTAGCTATTCCTCAAAGATAGTCGCTCATAGAGGTCATTGGCGTTCTACTTCTCTGCCGGAGAATTCCGTTGCGTCGCTAGCCGCGGCTCA
>JAKSJJ010000351.1 GCA_024398335.1 Bacteroidales bacterium
GAGGACAAGAGGTTGCTTCGTCGTCACGGAATTGTGGAGTTTGAGACTACTATGTTTCATATTCATAAATACCTGAAACCCAACGACTATATTCTTGATGTGGGAGCGGGAACGGGCAGGTACACCTCGGCGCTTACGGCTGAGGGCTACAAGGTGAAGGCCGTGGAACTTGTGCAGAGGAATATCGACGTGTTCCTGGAGCGCGACCCTGATGCCGATGTGGTGAAGGGCGATGCCCGTGATATGTATATGATTCCTGATAATGTGGCTGATGTTACAATTCTCCTCGGACCTCTCTATCATCTTTTCGGTGACGAGGAGAAGGTGAAATCGCTGGTGGAGGCCAAGCGTGTGACAAAGCCCGGCGGTCTCATCTTCGTGGCTTACCTGATGAACGAGTACAGCATTCTGTCGTATTGTTTCGACGAGGAGCGTATCAGCGGACTTATGGCGAGCGGAAATGTGGACAGCAATTTCCATATTCAGGCCAAGGCCGACGAACTCTACGATTACGTCCGCATAGAGGATATCGACCGCTTCAACGCTAAGGCTGGTCTGGAGCGCGTCACGATTTTCTCTCCCGACGGCGCCGCCGACTATATGCGCACCCGTCTAAACCGTATGAGCGACGAGACTTTCGCCAAATTCATCGAGTATCAGAAGATAATCTCTGAGCGCAAGGACCTTATCGGCGCCGGAAGCCACGTGGTGGATGTGGTGAGGGTGTAGATTTCAACTAAATAACAATTATCATTATGACAAAAATTCAGGAACTTGCTCTCGCTATGATTGCCTACGACAATGGCGATCCCAAGAGAGTTCAGCATACCACCAAAGTTCACGCCTACGCCTCGCTCATCGGTATTCAGGAGGGATTGGATTCTGATACTCAGTTTGTTCTGGAGAGTGCCGCCTTGGTTCACGATATCGGAATCCGTGCCAGCGAGAAGAAATTCGGTCATCAGAACGGAAAACTTCAGGAACAGGAAGGCCCTGCCGTGGCCCGAGGACTTCTCGGCCGTCTTGGAGGTTGGACTGATGCTCTGATAGACCGCATTTGCTGGCTTGTGGCTCATCACCACACCTATCACGCCTCCGATGCCCTTGATTATCAAATCCTGATAGAGGCCGACTTCCTCGTGAATCTCTATGAGGACAACGAGCC
>JAKSJJ010000352.1 GCA_024398335.1 Bacteroidales bacterium
AGCGCCATCATGCCTCCGAAGGTCAGCGATCTGGAATACACCAAGTTCCAGGACGGAGCGATCATCAACTTCAGCAGCAGCTACTCCTATGAAGGAGAGGCCACGGTCAGCTACGGCCCTACAGGCAAAAGCGCCAAGACGATAAGCCTTAAGCCTTATAAATCAAGTTGTTACGCTCTTTCTTTGGATGGATTGTCTCCGTCCACGTCGTACACTGTCACGATCTATTTCACCATGGACGGAATTGAGGGAGAGAGCGCCCAGCTCAATTTCATGACCACGTCTTTCCACGATGGTCTATACCCGCACATTTACCTTAAAGGTATAGCTAAGAATACTGACGGAAGTTTCCCTCGCGGCAGCGCGTTCCCGCTCAGGATATCCGACGCGAAGGATATAGAAGGCGTCATGTGGTATTTCGACGACAAGCCTGCGAAAAAGGATGGCGACCTTTGGTTCCGCCCTGCCTCCAGCGGAGAGTTGAAAGCCGAAATATACTACAACAACGGGACGAAAGACATAGTCGTCAAAGAGATAATTATCAGATAATGAATCGTTTACTCAAAATATCGTCAATCCTGGCTCTTTTGATCCCGCTCCTTGTCTCCTGCGACAAGAACAAGGGATTCGAGGAGGAGTTTATACGGAATACGGAGCAGATCGGATTGACAATAAAAGGAGAACAAGTCTTCACTTACGACCCGCGTTCCTGTCAACTCGGATACAATCAGGCAAGCAGAGAGTTCCGTGTCATGGACGATAACATGTCGGACTATTTCGTGATTGAACTTTCAAGAGAACTCACTCAGATAGGGAGTTCATGTACAGCTGTCGTCAGATATACGACAAAAGACGACATCATAACAAAGACAGGCGTCAGCTTCACGCTTGAGAAGAAAGGACAAGACGGCCTGATGTGGCTCTGGAGCAAGAAAAGCGGCATCGGCGCGGTAGTCCGTGAACTTAAATAGGATATCTTCACATGAATATGAAAAAAAGAATAATAATAAGCCTTCTGGCAGCCCTGGCGATAGCGGTACCGGCATTCGCCGTCTTTAACGAGAAAGACCTCTCACAGACCCTTTCCGTACTCCGTTTCGAGCTTCAGCAGCAGAACGAGAAAATGGAGAACGCCCGTACCCGTCTTA
>JAKSJJ010000353.1 GCA_024398335.1 Bacteroidales bacterium
CGTTGATAGCGTTTCGCTCCGCGAAGGCGCGGGTGTTGCCGTTGCGGGAGTTGATATCAGGGATATAGCGTCTGCGTCCGAAAAGAGTCTCGACGTACCCGTTCTCTCTCGCGGAGGTAAGGGTGTCATCCAGGAAGGAGCGGATTGCCGGGAAAGACGCGAAATAGTCATTTATTATCGTTTGAGCCTCATCGCGGGAGATGTCGAGCTGTTGGGAGAGGCCGAAGCTGGATATTCCGTATATGATGCCGAAGTTGGCGGTCTTGGCGACCCTTCTCTGATCTGGCGTGACTTCGTCCGTGGGGATGCCGAAGATTCTGGCGGCGGTGGCCTTATGGATGTCGATGCCTTCTCTGAAGGCGGCTACAAGGTGCTCGTCACCGCAGAAGTGGGCGAGGATGCGGAGTTCTATCTGGGAGTAATCCGCCGCTACGATGACCCCGTCAGGGCGGGAGTAGGTGAAGGCTTTGCGTATCTCCTTGCCCCTTTCCGTGCGGATAGGGATGTTCTGCAGGTTAGGCTTGGACGAACTCAGGCGTCCAGTGGCCGTAAGTCCCTGGTTGAAGGTCGTATGTATCTTCCCGTCACCGAGCACATACTGTCCGAATGGCTCGATATAGGTCGAAAGCAGCTTGGTAAGTCCCCTGAACTCGAGTATATGGCCTACTATAGGGTGGCGATCCATGACGCCTCGGAGAGTCTCCTCGTCGGTAGGGTAGGCATTGCTGCCGCGTTTAGGCCTGATTTGGGGGGCTATGCGCAGCTTGTCGAAAAGGATGTTTCCGACCTGTTTAGGGGAAAGGATGTTGAAGGTAGGCTCGTCCGCTTCTTCTCGTATCTTGGCTCCGAGGGAGTTCATTTCTTTTCTGAGCGAGTCCGCGAAGTCCTTAAGGCTACTCATGTCCACCCTGACGCCGTCCTTTTCCATCTGTGAGAGCACTCCTATCAGCGGAGCCTCTATCTTGGTGTAAAGACCGAGCATGTCGCTTCCCATTTTCTCCTCCAGGGCTTTCCCTAGAAGTAGCATGATGTGGCATTTGCGGCTGTTGTCTATTTCAGGCTCTTCCTCCTGCTCGAAGGCGTCAAACAGGGACAGACTGCTTTCCTGGGGCTCCTGATGGGCTTTCGCCTC
>JAKSJJ010000354.1 GCA_024398335.1 Bacteroidales bacterium
TGGATGCCTCGACCAAGGAAGGAGAGGTTATCGTGCGCTCCCACATCAATAACGCTAGCGAGCTTGACTGGTACTTCAGCTATATGAAATCCTACATCTCCAGCCGTCCTGCCTGCGCAGGTATCGTCGCCCTCTACGGAGAGGAAAAAGACAAGGACGTCCGCTACGGAGTATGTTTCAACTCGAAACGTATGAACGCCAAGAATCCGGAGCGACGCGTTAGGATGAGCGAGATTCTTCTCATGCTCGCAGAAGGGTATTACCACAAAGGTGAGGCCGAAAAGGCACTTTCTTTGATAAATGAGCTGCGTGCCAACCGTATAGCAGGCGTCCTGCCGCTGACCCTTTCAGAATTGCCTGAGCCTAGGACAGCAGACAGGGTCAAGGTCGACTGCGAAGGCAAGGCCATAACCGCGCTGCTTCAGACCATACTCGACGAGAGAAGAAAGGAGCTGTTCATGGAGGGCGACCGCTGGTTTGAGCTCAAGCGAAACGGACGTCCCGAGTGGTGGATAATAAACAACGGACTTAAATACACGGTCAAAGAATATTTATACACGCCTCCTATCTACAAGAGCGATGTGGACATGGATCCTAATATGAAACAAAACCCTGGATATGGAACAAAATAGGATATATCGAAAAATAGCGGTCCTGCTCGCTTTACTGACGACGCTTCTAGTGAGCGCCGCCTGCGGCTATGCCGAGCTTCCGCCGAGGACTTCCGACGCTACAAGTTCCTACCTGACTCCTACAGGGACTTTCCCTAGCGAACAAGAAAAAGCTGCCCAGAAAGCAGCCAAAGACGAATATAACTCATTCATAAACAATCAAAACATTTAACTATGAAACGTATTTTTATCGCATTGACCGCTATCGCGGCTCTGTCACTCGCTACGTCTTGCGACAAAGAGAAACACAAAGGCCTCAACAAAGACGACTTCTCTATCAAGGAAATCACCGAGGAAGTAATCATCTCTTTCAATCAGGCAAAAGCCGAGGTTGACCTCCTGGAGGCCTACACCTTCGAAATCAGCCTTGTCAAAGCTAGCGGCGAGAAGGACGACAAAGGAAACGTTGTCCCTTACTCAGCCCCTTCGACATTAAGGATTCCTGCTGTCGTCACAGGTAA
>JAKSJJ010000355.1 GCA_024398335.1 Bacteroidales bacterium
TGATATACCGCGCTTACTACGCTTTCATCCGCGCCCCTCGCATCAATAGCAAGGGTCTTAATACGTCTGCCGTATTTGGATTCGTCAATACCGTAGTGGATGCCCTCTCTAAGGAAAAACCTACTCACGTATGCGTGGCGTTCGACCCTTCTGGGCATACCTTCCGCCACGATATGTTCCCTGATTATAAGGCTAACCGCGATGCCCAGCCTGAGGATATTACGTCCAACGTCCCTCTTATCAAGGATTTTCTCCGCGCAATGAATATCGCTATCATCGAGTGCCCAGGCTTCGAGGCGGATGACGTGGCTGGTAGCGTGGCTACTCAGTTCGCTCCTCAGGTGGATAGGGTCATACTTTTTACTCCTGATAAGGATTATGCCCAACTGGTAACGGATAAAATCCACCAGATGCGTCCTGGCAATGGCGCTTCTGCCGGTGAATACTGGGATATAGCTGGCGTAAATGAGCATTTCTCTATATCCGACCCTAAGCAGGTAATTGATATCCTGGGCTTATGGGGCGACTCGGCGGATAATATCCCTGGTTGTCCTGGCGTGGGAGAAAAGCGCGCCAAGGAACTGCTCGCTGAGTTCGGTTCTATAGATGGAATATATGAGAATATCGACAAACTGAAGGGTAAGCTCAAGGAGAACTTGGAAAAAAACTGCGAGCAAGTAAGACTCTCTAAGGTACTAGCAACTATCGTGACCGATTGCCCTCTGGGCGTATCTTTGTCTGATATCGAGTTCAGAAAACCTGATACTCCTGCCCTCACTAAACTTTTCACAGAGCTTGAGTTCCGAAATGTCCTCCCTCGCATAGAGCGTATCTTTATGGGCGAGGAGCCTGTTCCGGTCCAACTGTCTCTCTTCGGCGATGCCCCCGCAGAGACTGCTTCTCAGTCTGTCTCTAATGAGGTCGCACCTGAGCCTACTGTATTCCACACCGCAAAGGATACTCCTCACGAGTATATAGTTTGCCAGACGGACGACGAGCTGACCGACTTGGCTAATATCCTTACCGCAGCCCCTGAGTTCTGTTTCGATACTGAGACTACGTCCCTCAACTCGCTTTACTGCGATATAGTGGGTATATCTTTCGCTACCGAGGCTCACAAGGCTTACTA
>JAKSJJ010000356.1 GCA_024398335.1 Bacteroidales bacterium
AAGACTGATGTCAAGTGGGTGAAAGAGGGCATGGACCTATATCTTTCACGCCTTGTTCATTATGGCCGTTGTTCTGTCGTGGAGATTCCTCAGCTGAAAAATGTCTCGGCTCTTAGTAAGGAAGAGATCAAGTCCAAGGAAGGTGAGCTGATACTGAAAAATGTCCGCCCCGGCGATGACCTGATTCTTCTTGACGAGCATGGAAAGGAGAGAACTTCTATCGAGTTTTCTAAATGGCTGGAGTCTCGTCTAGCTTCCGGTGGAAGTGATCTTGTGTTTGTAATCGGCGGCGCCTATGGCTTCTCTGAGGAGGTTTATAAAAGGAGCGATTCCATGATATCGCTTTCCCGTATGACTTTCTCTCATCAGATGGTCAGGGCTATTTTTTTAGAGCAGTTATATAGAGCGTTCACCATCATGCGTGGCGAACCTTATCATCATGAATAGATGAGGGATTTTCTGAAGAAATATTGGCTTGTCTTCGTTCTTTTGCTCTTGGCTTTGGGCTGCGCTGTATCCTCTGTGAGGACCAAGTCCGTTTCCGGGGATGAGGAACATGTGGTCAGCGTCGTCCAGAAGAACCTCTCGAAAAGGATTCATTCCCTTGAGAAATATGCGATAGCGGCCCTAAGGGACAGTTCCGACTGGCTGCCTTCCAATGTGCTTCCGTCCGACATGACTATATATAAATATGTGTCGGATACTCTTTCTACGTGGCAGAACGAATTGCCTTTGAGTAATGATGACATCAGGGCGGCGGTGCGCTATCAAAGAGTAGGACGTCCCGAGTATGCTCTTACTTCTCCTCTTGCGGAACTGAGCGAGCAGTGGTCATTTGTAAATCTCGGACCTAAGTGGTACGTCGCCCGCAAGATCTCGGCTCCTGACTCCCGACTTGTAGTAGCAGCTTTGGAAATATGCTCGACTGGAGCTTCCGGCCGCACAGAGGCTGTGAATCCTCATCTAGACCTGTCGCCACGCTTTTACATAAGCCCTATTACCGGAAACCTGGGTAGCGCTGTGGGATATGATGGCGTTGATTTGTTCGTTATAAACTCAAATGCTTCTGATGACGAGCTCCTGCTTGAGGGAAACCTTTACCGCTGGCTGGCTATGGGCC
>JAKSJJ010000357.1 GCA_024398335.1 Bacteroidales bacterium
CCCTAAGGGATTTACGAATGTCGTAAAGCGTATCTGAAGCTGTGTCTTTAACCGCCCCGTAACGGTCAAGAATAGAGTCAATTCTTCTTCTGACCTCCGGGAACAACATCACAGAAGACGCCATTCTCTTCAGATTCGGATAGACTCCGTCCTTAATCTGGGAAAAGAATGAGGCGACCTTCTGGATAGTCTCCAGCATTGTCCTCAACTTCCCCAGAGAAACCAGATCGATATAGTTACCCTGCTTGGAAAGCCTTTTCAAGAAATCAAGGCAGTCGACAAAGCCCGCACTTGGGAAAGAATCCTCAAACATCAGTATCAGCCTCATCTCATCCGTCAAAAGAAGCCTGCGACGGATTTCACGGGCCATAGTGGAGAATCTCTCATTCTCCACCCTCTCGACAGCATACGATGTCGAGCATTTGTCCGCGATAGCGGCTCTCACCCTGTCAAAACCGAGCTTAGCTTCAAGTCTCGCTCCCTTACGCGATGTTTCCAAAATCCTCCCTCCTATACTATTTGTTTTCCTGTGGTCCCTCGCTGAAAGTGCTGTTCAGCCTAAGCTTCAAGCTATTTATATTGTCTAGAATAGCGACTTCACCGGCCCTGACAAACGCTATATGACCCGTCTCCTCAGATACCAGGATGACGTCCGCGTCCGTCTCTTCCGTCAAGCCGATCGCCGCCTTATGCCTCATACCGAAACTTGCCGGAATATCCGTCTTCTGGGTAATAGGCAAGGTGCAGCGGGCCGCTACGATTCGTTCGCTATTGATTATCACCGCTCCGTCATGCAAAGGAGAATTCTTGAAGAACAGATTCTGAATCAGACGACGGTTTATCTTCGCGTCAATTATATCTCCTGTGCTGATAATCTCCTCCAACGGATTAGTGTGCGGTATCACTATCAAAGCGCCAGTCTTTGACTCGGACATTCTACGGCATGCGTCTGTGATCTCCCTGACAGCCTCCGCCGCCAGCTCCTGATCCGCCGAGCCGAAGATTTTTCCGAGGAATTTATTCTTGGAAGCCTTACGGTACTGGTTTCCAAGGCGGATAAGCACTCTTCGGAGCTCAGGTTGGAAAATCACGATCAGAGCGAGCACACC
>JAKSJJ010000358.1 GCA_024398335.1 Bacteroidales bacterium
GTCGCTACGCTTTCCCGACCGCCTCAATTCGCCCTTCTCCCTCCTCCTGCCGCCAGAGGTGATCATCCGTGGACCCCCATGCCGCGAATGGAACCCTAAATTTTCTCGAGCTTGGCGTAAGTTGCGATCAAGGTCTTGGTGCCGACGGAGGTGAAATTGACGAGGATTCTGCCGGTTGAGGGGTCGAAGGATTCTACCGTGCCCTCGCCGAATTTGGCGTGACGCACTCTCTCACCGGTGAAATAAGCCTCATCCTCGCAAACGCCAGAAGACGCCATAACCGCAGCAGAAGCCTCCGGAGCCGAAGCAGAAACCGAAGCCGCTTCTGGGGCACAGGCCACGCCGGTCATGACACCCTCCTCATTGAAAACAGGATATGTCCCTTCGATATATGCCTTGATAAGACCGGCATGTGACATAGGCTTAGCGCCGTCCAGGACATCACAATTAGTCTCATAATCAAGGAGAACCAGAGTCCCTTTCGCCGACAACGCCCTTAACTTCTCGACAAGGGCGCCCAGCTTATTATCCAGGACCCATTTATACGAAGGCAGATAAAGCAGCTTTCTCGCCTCGATGTATGACAAAAGACGCCCCTGATACAGATGGCCCAGGCAACGTCCATGGACACGGACCGTACGCTTTATATTCTTCATGGTGTCGTTACGAAGGGTTTCCATGCTGATCCCCTCCCCCTCAAACGTCTTCAAGCCCTGCCATATACCCTCGACACAAGAGGCCTTCACGGTCATCCCCGGCACAGGAATGCCGCGATGAGGATAAAAAGGCGAAAATCTCACGAAGTCACCATCCTTACTATTGGACGTGACATCGACAACCACCGCTCCAGGATACTCTCTCTGGATAGTCTCAAATTTCTTTCTTTTATTAGCGACAACTATCATAGCGACAAATTTATAACAAAACTTCTAATCCCCTATATTATTATGCGGCAACGGGAGAGGACTCCCTATCCTCTCCCGCTTTCTTTAAACCCATTTCTGAAAAAATTCCCTCAAAACTCTTAATTCCTTCTACTCCCTTCTCAAACTTCTTTCCCCACAAACAAGCTACACTCTTCACTCCCTTTTCTCTT
>JAKSJJ010000359.1 GCA_024398335.1 Bacteroidales bacterium
GTCACCTTGGCATCAAACTTCGCACGGAATGAAACGCTGTTATAGATATCCTCAGAAGCATTATTGAAAAGACCCTCCTTGTAAAGATAACGGCCGCTGGCATAGTAGTGCATCCTGTCATTTCCGCCACGCACGGTTACGTTGTGCTCTGTCTCCGGACGGACACGTTTAAACACCTCATTATACCAATCATAGTTACCGAGATAGATGTAAGTGTTGAGACCAGATGTATCCGGGATGACCCATGGACGCTCAGGATTCTCCGTCACATCATAACGGCGGTCCTTCATCATCTGGATCTGCTCGTCAGTATATGTATAAGCGCCATAGCCTTTCAGATAAGTATAGAACTCATTACAGAGGGTGATGTAATCGTAAGAAGCTGTCATGAAATCTGTACTTGTCGTGTTCTGAGAAACACTGACTCGGCCGTTGTAAGTGATCTTCGCCTTTCCCTCCTCACCGCTCTTGGTGGTGATCAGGACGACACCAGCGGAAGCTTTAGCTCCATAAATAGCGCAAGCGGAAGCGTCCTTGAGGACTGAGATGTTAGCGATATCGTTAGGATTGACCTGACCAAGGTCACCCTCCACTCCGTCAATAAGAACTATCGGAGAGCCGGAGGTCAATGACACGTTTCCGCGGATATTGAGGCTGAACTGATTACCCTCGATATTACCGCTACCGGTCGTGAGAATAAGAGAAGGATCAGCTCCCTGAAGAGCGAGAGCGGTGTTGGTTACAGGACGCTGATTCAAATCCTTTCCGTCAATAACGGAAACAGCGCCCGTCAGATTAGCCTTTTTCTGAGTACCGTAACCGACGACCACGACCTCATCGAGCTCTGTGGCGCTATCCGCCATTACAATAACGAAAGGATCGGGCTCAGAACCGTCGAGAGCTATCTCGACATCCTTAAGACCAATGAAAGAAACTACCAGATTCGCAGGATATGAAATTCCTGTCAAGCTGTAATTTCCATCATAATCTGAGATGAATCCAAGGGTAGTACCCCTGACCATCAACGAAGCGCCGATGAGGGGTTCTCCCTGAGCATCGACGACTCGACCCTTAA
>JAKSJJ010000036.1 GCA_024398335.1 Bacteroidales bacterium
AAGTATGAAAAAACACATCTTGACTTCTTTCGCTATAGCCTCGATTCTCTGCGCCTGCTCGTGCTACGGCGAGGTTTCACACCTGACTGACGCCCTCGAACAGAGTGCCTGGGAATCTTCAGAATGGATCTCATCACCGGACTCTCAATATGTAAAAGGCCCTCTTCAAAAAGGCCACCGCGCAGCCGATGGAGCGGTGTGGTTTGTCAGGGAAATCACCCCGGAGAAGAAACTTGTGAGCGCCAAGTGGATGACAACAGGTCTTGGCGTCTATCAGCTTTATATAAATGGTCAGCTTGTGGGCGAAGAGATTCTCAAGCCGGGATTCACACATTTTGAGAAGACCAAGATCGCATACACATACGATGTGACCGCTCTCATGAGGGCCAAGAACACTTTCGCCGCACAGGTGACCCCTGGCTGGTGGGCAGATAAGATTGTCTCGCCTCACAAGGCTCCTACGATGAGAGGCCAGAGGGTGGCTTTCCGTGCGGTTCTTGAGCTGAAATATTCTGACGGCAGCAAAGAACTGATAGGAACGGACACGCTTTCTTGGAAGGCGGGTATCGCCGGACCGGTAAAGCATGCTGCCATCTTCGACGGAGAGGAGTACGACGCACGTGAGTTGCCGGGTTATCAGACTCCGGAGAAGCTCGTGACCCCTATCATCAACAGAGAGTTTAACGGGGAGATCGTACCTACTTGCGGAGCGGAGATTTATCTTCGTAAAGATTTGACACTCAAGCCTGTTGAGGCATACGTTTGGAAAGATGTCGAAGGTGCTGTCGAGGGCCAGGCTGGCAAGGTCGTGAAGACGCGCCTCTACTCTGACGGCCAGCTCATGAGACTTTCCGAAGGCGAGACCCTAGTTATTGACTTCGGTCAGAACTGCGCCGCTGTTCCGGAGTTTGTGTTCAAGGCGGCCCGTGGCGTAAAGATGACATGTCTTCCGGCGGAGCTTCTTAACGACGGAAATGGCGCGCAGGAGCGAGGCATGGACGGTCCGGAGGGCAGCGTACATCGTACAAATCTGCGCACCGCGGACTTGGGCATGAGGGTGGATTACACCTTCGCAGGCGATAAGGGCTTTGTCACCTATCACCCTAGCTGCACATTCTTTGGCTACCGCTTCATTTCCATTACCGCTGACGGAGATGTCGAGTTCAAGGCTATACGCTCTATTCCTGTCTCGTCTATTACGGCGGAGCTTGAGACCGGTAAGCTGACAACAGGTAGCGAACTTATCAACAAGCTGATTTCCAATACCGTATGGGGACAGAGGTCGAACTATCTCTCCGTTCCTACAGACTGTCCTCAGCGTGACGAGCGTCTTGGCTGGACGGCTGACACTCAGGTCTTTGCCCAGACGGGAGCGTTCTTCGCTGACACGGACGCTTTCTTCCACAAGTGGCTCCGCGACATGCGTGACTCGCAATCTCCGAAGGGAGGCTATCCTGGCGTGGCCCCTAGGGCTCAGTATGGCGCCGAGGAGAACAATATGATGAGAGTGGGTTGGGCGGACGCCGGAGTCATCGTGCCGTGGACAATATGGAAACAGTTCGGCGACGCGTCGATTATTGAGGAGAGCTGGGAATCCATGGAGAAATATATGGATCACGTAGCTGCGAATAAGTATGACCATGCGGCTTTGGCGCAGGAGAGCGGAAACTACCAGTGGGCTGACTGGCTGAGCTACGAGGCTCTCGAAAGCTGGAGCGGAAGCTATAGAGGAGTGGGTCCTGACGGAAAGAAATATATCCTTCCGGAGGCCCTTCACTACTGGAATTTCCTCTGCGGCTCATACTGGGCTATAG
Source organism: Bacteroidales bacterium (assembly GCA_024398335.1). Taxonomy (GTDB): domain Bacteria; phylum Bacteroidota; class Bacteroidia; order Bacteroidales; family UBA932; genus Cryptobacteroides. The sequence continues at coordinate 1,815 of JAKSJJ010000036.1, forward strand.
ACGCCGCCTTGATGCGAGATATGGCCCAGGCTTCCGGACATGACGCCGAAAAATATGCCGCTATGACAGAGCAGGCGAAGGATTATCTGCGTGAGAACTTTCTCAATCCTGACGGCAGCTTCCAGCTCGAACTGCTGAACTCTATGCAGACTCCTGCTCTATTCGCTCTTAAGAACCAGCTTGTCGAGGGTCAGGCCAAACAGGCCATGATCGAGCGTCTGAAACAGAACTTCGCGGACCATGACAACTGCCTCCAGACAGGTTTTCTCGGTACATCTATTCTCATGCAGACCCTTACGGACAACGGTATGGGAGATATCGCTTATGAACTTTTGTTCCAGCGCAAGAATCCGAGCTGGCTTTATTCGGTGGATAACGGCGCTACGACTATCTGGGAGCGTTGGAACAGCTATACCCTCGAGGGCGGAATGGGTCCGAAGGGCATGAACTCATTCAATCATTACGCATACGGTTGCGTCTGTCAGTGGATATGGGAAACAGCCGCCGGCATCTGCGCCGACCCTGCGGAGCCTGGTTTCAAGCACATTATCATGAAACCGCTGCCAGACAAGCGCCTTGGCTCTCTTGAGGCTTCTTATAAGAGCGTCGCCGGATTGATAAAGAGCTCTTGGAGCTACGAAGGCGATGTCTGGACATGGAATTTCACCGTTCCTGAAGGCTCTGTCGCTACGGTGACCCTGCCGGGCGAGAGCGACTCTAAGGATTACGAGGCGGGAAGTTACACGTTAACAGCCCATCTTTAAAAATATTTTTCCTAAATTTGACCAAACTGAAATTTTAATGACAACACTAACCAAACTAATGACCATCAGCGCATTGTCATGCGCGATTCTTTCTTCATGCAAACAAGAGACTCCAAGGCACAGCCCTGAGGCGCAGGCCCTCATGGACCGTTTGGAGAAAATCGCCCAGAGCGGCGCCCACATGGTCGCCCATCAGGACGCTCTCATGTATGGAACATACTGGAATGTCAACATTGACGGAACGCAGGACTTCACCCGCTCTGATGTTCTCTCTGTCGCCGGCGATTATCCTGCGGTCGTGGGATTCGAACTGGGCGAGATTGAGCTCCAAGGTGAGTACAGCCTTGACAGCGTCAAGTTTGACTACATCCGTGAAGCCTCTCTGGCGCATTACAACAGAGGCGGTATCGTCACCTACTCTTGGCATTGCCGCAACCCTCTCACCGGCGACACCGCATGGGACGTGAGCTCGGATCAGGTCGTGAAATCTATTCTCCCTGGTGGCGCCGAGCATGAGAAATTCATGGGCTGGATGGGTACTCTCGCGGATTTCTTCCTTTCTGTCAAGACAGAGGACGGCGCTCTGATGCCGTTTATCTTCCGTCCTTGGCATGAGCATTCAGGCGGATGGTTCTGGTGGGGAATCGACGGCAAATGCACTAACGAGGACTACATCGCCCTTTGGCGCATGAGTTATGATTATCTCGTGGGCGAGCGTGGCCTTAACAACATGCTTTGGGCGATTTCTCCGGACGTGAGAAATTGTCTTGACGGCGATATGGTTCAGGCGAGCTACCCTGGCGACGATGTCGTTGACATCATAGGCATGGACTGCTACTGCTGGAAGGGTGATGACGTGAAGGCCGTGACAGCGGATTATGTCAAGAAGATGAGAGCAAGCCTCGAGGTCCTCACCGAGCTCGGAAAGAAGCATGGCAAGATGATAACAGTCGCCGAGACTGGAGCTGAGGGCGTTCCGAACGATAAATTCTGGACAGAGGGCCTGGCTGAGTCTTTGAAGGGCTTCAATGTGCTTTACGCTCTGACTTGGCGTAATGCCAGCGACGAGGCTCACAGAGGCCACTATTTCTGCACTTATCCTGGCGAGGCCTCATCAGAGGACTTCAAGGCTTACACCCAGATGGATAACGTGCTTCTTTTGAATGACATCAAGTAACGTCTTGTCGTGAAATCAATATTCAAACATTTTCTGATGCTCGCCGTCATGTTGACAGCGAGTGTCGTCGCGCTTGCCCAGAGCGCCCAGAAACTCACCCTCAGCGGTGTGGTGCGTGACACTTCGGGCGAGCCCGTCGTCGGCGCCAGCATAGTGCTCCCCGGCACTTCCAGCGGAACTATCAGCGGCGCTGACGGAGACTATTCGCTCAGGAACGTTCCTGAGAACGCCACCATCGCCGTGGAGTGTCTCGGCTATAAGAGCCAGGCTATCGCGGTCGGCGGACGTTCGCAGATAAACATCGTCCTTGAGGAAGACTCCATGTTCATCGAGGAGACCGTGGTCGTGGGTTACGGTCAGATGAAAAAAAGTGACCTTACCGGATCGGTGTCATCCGTGAAGACCGAAGCCCTCACTGACGTGCCTTCGAACACGATCGAAGGTCTTCTGCAGGGTAGGGTCGCCGGTGTGCAGGTCATCAACGCCTCGCAGGATCCTGGCGCCACCGCCACCATCCGAATCCGTGGTAACTCCTCGCTCAACGGCTCTAACGCCCCTCTTGTCGTAATCGATGGATTCCCTTACGGAGAGGCTGGCGCCTTGAGTCAGATCAACCCTCAGGACATCATCTCGATGGAGGTGCTCAAGGATGCCTCCGCCTCGGCTATCTACGGTTCCCGCGGAGCTAACGGTGTCATCCTCATCACCACCCGCAAGGCTAAGGGCAACCTCACAAGAGTGAGCGTGCGCCAGCAGACGACGCTGTCTTCTTTCTCCACACCTTTGGATATATGGCGTGACCCGGTTCTGATGGCAATGATTTCAAACGAGGGAAGAAAGAACGCCGGCCTTGTCGAGCAGTACATCGGAGCGGTGAACACCAACGGTGTCTATTATCCTTCTATCAACGAGCTCCAGACCTCATGGTCGACGAATACCCGCTGGGACGAGATAGTCTTCCGCAAATGTCCTGTCTCGAACAACACCACCGTACAGGTGCAGAGCAGCAACGATAAGACAATGTTCACGGCCTCTGCCAACTACTTCCTTGACAACGGCATGTATATCAAGGATACATATAATAAATATGGTGGAAACTTCGCCGTCGAACATAAGATCATCGAGAACCTCAAGCTCAAGGCCAGCGCCAACATCACCGGCAGCAAGCGCCACAGCAACGGCTATCTCTCGTACAACAGAAACCCTATCTTCCCTGTCTATGACGAGAACGGTGATTACTGGCAGTACAGCGTCCAGGACTACTACCATCCTCTCGCTATCACTAACCTCCAGAAAGACGAGACCAAGGGCATGGACCTCATCTCGTATTTCGGTATAGATTACCAGATTATCCCTTGCCTTAATTTCACCGCCCAGCTTAACTACAAGCACGGCGAGACCATAAGGGACGTCTATTTCCCGAAGAAATACACTGAAAGGGGAGTCTTCAACGACGGATACGGCGGTATCAACAACTGGAAGGACGACAATCTGGTAGTCGAGGCGTACGCTACATTCGACAAGACCTTCGCCCAGAAACATCATTTTACCGCTATGGCGGGTTACTCTTACGAGAACTATTCTTCGCGTTCTTCCGGCCTTGCCAGCGTCGGATATGTGAACGAGAGCCTCGGCAATGAGAACCTCGCGGCGGGTAATCCGGAGAAATACCAGATCAGCAACAGCGCCTACAAGACAGAGCTCGTATCAGCTATGCTTCGTCTGAACTACGCGTATGACAATCGCTATCTGGTGACTTTCACGGCCCGCGCCGACGGATCGTCCAAGTTCGGAGCGAACAACAAGTGGGCGTTCTTCCCGTCAGCGGCTCTTAGCTGGAAGATGAACGAGGAGTCATGGATGAAGGATATAAAGCAGATTAACCTGATGAAGATCCGCGCCTCATACGGTATCAGCGGTAACCAGGGAATCTCCGCATATCAGACCCTCAGCCGTTATGGCCAGCACAAGTATTACAACGACGGCCAGTGGGTCACGTCAATAGGTCCTGGTTATATCTCCGGTTCTACTGGACAAGGCGGAATCTACGCGGTATGGAGCGGTATTCCTAACGTCGGACTCAAGTGGGAGACGACCTCTCAGTTCGACCTCGGATTTGACGCCGCTTTCTTTGACAACCGCCTCAATTTCACCTTTGACTGGTATTATAAGCACACATCAGACCTTCTTCGCCAGCGCAACATCGCTCCTTCATCGGGATATGACAAGATGTGGGTCAACGACGGAGAAATCCTGAACACAGGTTTTGAGTTCACTCTCGACGGTGTCATCTTCCGTAACAAGAACTGGAACGTGGGTGCCACGATGGTATTCTCTCTGAACCGCAACAAGGTGCTTAGCCTGGGTAACGCCGTCGAGGCGGGATTGAATGTGGATACCCGCACCGGCATGCAGTATGAGTTCTACGGAAACAGCCTTGAGCAGTACCGCGCCTATACCAACATCCTCGCCGTCGGCAAGCCTATGTACGTGTTCTACGGCTATGTGGTTGACGGTATCGTGCAGAGCCTCGCTGAGGGTCTTGACGCAGGTCTGAGCGGAGACGACGCCCAGCCGGGAGAGTTCCGCTATGTGAACATTTACAACGCGGACCGTCTCAACACCATCAATGAGGACGACCGCTGCATCATCGGCGACCCTAACCCTGACTTCACGGCATCCCTCGCCCTTAACGCCTCATGGAAAGGTCTGGATTTCAACATCTTCTTCAACGGAGTGTTCGGAAACGACGTTATCAACACCAAGCGCTTCTCTATGCCTTCCAACCAGCCTCTGCGCTGGACTGTGGATAACCGTACGGAGAAATATCCTCGCCTTAATGACAACCGCCAGACAAAACTCTCTAACTGGTGGGTCGAGGACGGGTCATTCGTGCGTATCCAGAGCGCGACCTTGGGCTACACATGGCATTACACCAAGAAGGATTACGGCCGCAAGCTGAGATTCTATGTCAGCGGTGACAACCTCTTCACATTCACCAAGTTCAGCGGATATGACCCTGAGGTGAGCGCCCTGGGCGTTTACAACGGCGGCTACCCTAGACTCCGCAAATGGACCTTCGGTGTAGATTTCACATTCTAAAAGGACGCGCCATGAAAAGAATTTCAATAATACTGGCGAGCCTCGCGCTCGTTTGCGGATGTACTCTCGAGGAGTATCCATACGGTTTCTACTCAGAGAACAACTTCTACAAGACGGCCGCTGACGCCGAATCCGCTATCAATTACGTCTATGACGCTATCACCTATATAGAGTACTCCCGCGCCATCGTCTTCCTCGGAGACATGAACACGGACGTGATGACCCCGAAAGGCGACGCGACAGCTGCGACAAAGGAGCTTGACGGGTGGAAAATGGCCACCTTCAAGACCAATACGACCCTGTACAACTTCTACAAGTACTCGTACATAACCATCAACAGAGCTAACTCTGTGATCGAGAATGTTCCTAAGATGGATATAGACCAGGCCTTAAAGGACAGATGCGTGGGAGAGGCTTATTTCATGAGAGCCTACTCATACTACTGCCTCGCGAGAAACTTCGGACGCGTGCCTATCCACCTCAAGCCGACAAGAACGCTTGACGACACTACAGTCGCTCCGGCTGAGTCCCTTGACCAGCTTTGGGCCCAGATCTTCTCAGACCTTGAGAACGCCGAGTCTCTGATGCAGGTGAACGCCGCTCCTCGCCCTGGACGAACGGATAAGGTCGCCGCCCTCTCTCTGATGGCTAAGGCTTATCTTTACCTCGCGTCCGCCAAGGAAAGCGGAGCTCCTTTCTACAAGGATATGAACTTCGGCGTTGAGGACTACTATCAGAAATCTGTCCAGGCCGCGGCGAAGGTCGTAGCGGACCCTAGCCAGACTACCTACCACTTTGATAGCGACCTTATGGCCATCTATGATGTTGAGAAATCCGACGGACCGGAGCATATTTTCATCATGTCCATGGACCGTACAGGAGAAACGGAGGGACAGTATTCGAAGATATCCAAGATGTACATCCCTTATATCTCAGGAGGTACGATTTATCTCAAGCAGGGCGATACGGACGTGCTTATCAAATCCCATGACGGATGGAGCGAGTATCAGACAGCCGCTGATTTCTGGAACAGCTTCGAGGCAGGGGACCGTCGTCATGACTGGCTCTTCTGCGACAAGGTCTATGACGTTAACGGCAATCTTCTCGCCTCTTACCCAGGTAATAAGCTGAGCTATCCTTTCTGCCGCAAGTTTATCGACCCTGACTATTCCGGCGATAAGACTTCCACCAAGCCTATGCTCATACGCTTCTCTGACATCGCCCTTGTCTATGCCGAGGCCGCCGGCCCTACTGAGAAGGCATACGAGCTGGTGAATTTCATCCGAAGCCGCGCCGGTCTTTCGCCATTGAGCGCCGGCCTTTCGAAGGAGGCTTTCCGCGCCGCTGTGCAGAAGGAGAGAACCTACGAGCTCGCCTTCGAGGGTGACCTCTGTTATGACCTTCGTCGTCAGAATAAGCTCCATACGAACATCACCGAGGCCAAGGGCCAGGGATGGACAGCGGAGGACATGGTCTTCTATCCTATACCTTCACTTGAAACAGATTTGAATCCTTATATTAAGTAAATAACACTATCATGAAAACCCTGAAAATTTGCTTTGCCGCTCTCGCGGCCGCAGCTCTGGTCTTCTCTTGTAAGCCAGAGGAAATCAAGGATGATACGAACCTCAGCAATGAGCGTGCGATTATCTCAATCAAACTCGAGGGCCAGCTCGGTGGCGACGCCGTTCCTGAGATCCTTGATGATAATACCGGACGAGTTGACGTACAGATAGCCTCAGACCTTTGCCCGGATCTTTCAAAGGTCAAAGTTGAGGAACTTGTCGTCTCTTACAAGGCCAAGGCTTCTGTGGAGGTCGGCTCTACTATCGACCTCTCAAGCGGCCAGGCACAGATCGTGGTGACTTCTGAGTCGGGAAAGACCAGAACTTATACCGTGTATAATGATACCTTCGTGGAGACCTTCGTCGGCAAGTACGCTGTCAAATCGACAGCATTCTTCGGCGGCGTAGGCGAGCCTGACTGGGGCGGCCTTGAGCTTATAGACCCTATCGAGAAGAAGGATTATCTCTGGACAGCCTCTATCGCGCAGGGCGTAGGTCCAGCGGCCAGCAACGATGATTACTTCGAGATTACTCTCGACAAGATCAACGAGGACGGCAGCACAGAAGGAACCTGTACCCTCTATGGAGGTGTTGACGGCAAGCATTGGAATTGTATCTACAAGACTGAATATGACATTTCCGCTACATTCAGGACTATTCCTATCGGAACCAGCCATTGGAAGAGAGTGTATGCTCCGGAAGGAAGCACTATTACTTTCACAGATGCCGAGGGCAAGACTACGGGCGTGTGCGGTATTCTTACTGAGACCACTGAGCTGTATAAGAAGACAGACGGAACCGTCAAGAACTTCGAGCTAGCGAGCGGACTCCAGGCTCTCGCCTTCAAACTTAACGGTGATTACGCTTGGCCTTCAGAAGACCAGTTCACCGACTATGTCAAGTTCGTCCTCGCTCCAAGATATCTTTTTGTCAGAGTGGAGAAGGTCTCTGAGATTCCTGCCGCTTCAAAGACTAACGGAACCGTGGGTAACGTTGAGGTGACCCCTCCGGGCACTGATCCGGAGCCAGAGCCAGACCCGGATCCTGTCGATCCTTCAAAGGTGGATCTCAAGGGAACTTATAAGGTTAAGAGCCTCAGGGTTCTCGGTTGCGTCGGAACAAGCGGTCTTGTCGAGATTAAGGATAAGAGCTGGATGTGGAACTCGACTGTGAACAGCGAGTATGACAATGTCCTCACTATCGATCCTACAGCGGCTACTACCGCCAGCGTGACAGCTAAGCTTAACTATATGGCAGGTAACGATGGCGCTTACTGGGATTATATTCTTCTCGCGGAAAAGAATAAGCTCGGAACAGGTGACATGAACCTCAGCGGCAACTTCGGCCAGCTTCCTCACGGAGAATCTACAGCTACTATCAGCCTCAGCGACGGCAGCGTGAAGATCGGTGATAAGGACGCTATGGCTATGATGGCAGGGGAATATACTTACAATCTCCCTGATGCTTACATCAGCAATGTGAAGCTCACGGTACCTGAGAATTGTATCGCCGTCGCCTTCAAGTGCAGCCTCTATCCTAACGATCAGTACACTTGGGACGCTACATGGGCTAATACTGACTTCGACCGTTTCGCTCTTCATCCGTTCGTATATGTGATGATTTTTGAGAAGACCTCAGACACAGTCGAGACTCCAAGCGACCCTACTCCTCCTGTAACAGATCCAGTGTCAGGAACATACAAGGTCAAGAACCTTAAGATCCTCGGTTGCGTCGGCACTAGCGGTCTTGTCGAGATCAAGGATAAGAGCTGGATGTGGAACAGCACATATACTAAGGAGTATGACAACATCCTTACTATCCAGGCGACAGGTATGTCAGGTGCTGCTGTGACAGGAAAGATCAACTATACAGGCGGCGCTGACGGCGCTTACTGGGATTATGTTCTTATCGCGGATAAGAATAAACTCGGAACAGGCGATGTTGACCTTAGCTACAACTTCGGCCAGCTCCCTCATGGCGAGTCAACGGGCTCTATCAACCTTGTTGACGGCACTGTGACTATCGGCAGCGTTTCCGCTACGGCTATGATGGCGGGAGAATATACCTACAATATACCGGAGGCTTACGTCAGCAACGCTAAGCTCACTGTTCCTGAGAATTGTATAGCTCTGGCTTTCAAGTGCAGACTCTATCCTAACGACCAGTACACCTGGGACGATGCATGGAAGGATTCGGACTTTGACCGTTTCATGATCCATCCGTTCGTATATGTGATGATCTTCGAGAAACAGGCGTAATACTTTCTAGATGAAAAGAACATTTTCAATATTTGGTCTTGCTACCGTTGTCTGTATGATGGCGGTGGCATGTACCAAGGTTGTAATTCCCGGCAGGGATACTACCGACTATGACGCCCTTGATCCGTCGTCCAAGTCCTTGAGCCTCGCGGACGCCAACGCTACCGTGGAGACCAAGGCCTTGTATTCCAATCTCTGGGCTATCCAGTCGAAGGGTTTCATGTTCGGTCATCATGATGACCTGACCTACGGCCGCTACTGGTATGGCGACGAGGGCGGCTCTGACACCAAGGCAGTCTGCGGCGACTATCCTGCGGTTTACAGCATGGATTTCGCGGAGATGATCGACGACAGAGCCGCGTCCAATAAGGAGGCGACAACCCTTAAGCTCCGCTGTATCAAGGAAGCATATGACAGAGGCATGGTCGTCATAGGATGTATCCACATCAATAACCCTCTGACGGGCGGCGACTCATGGGACAACTCTTCAAGTAAGGTGGCCTCGGAGATAATGAAGACCGGCAGCGCCACGAACAAGATTTTCCTGACTTGGCTGGATCGTTTGGCTGATATCGCTCTCTCGTTAAAAGGCTCCGACGGCAAGGCTATTCCTATTATCTTCCGTCCTTTCCACGAGCATACTCAGACATGGAGCTGGTGGGGTTCATCCTGCACGACAGAGCAGGAGTTCAAGGAACTCTGGCAGTTCACTATCAAGTATTTGAGGGACACCAAGGGAGTGCATAACTTTATTTATGCTATATCTCCACAGATGGACAGTTCGAAGAAGGAGAGCGATTTCTACTTCCGCTGGCCAGGCGATGAGTGGGTTGATTTCATAGGCATGGACTGCTACCAGGGCATCAATAACCTCGTGTTCACAAATAACCTCAAGGCTATCTCCGCTGTCTCAAAGGCGAAAATGAAGCCATGTGGCGTGACAGAGACCGGTGTCGAGGGCTTCTCGACGAAGGACTACTGGACCAACAACATACTCGCCCCTATGACTGGAAGAAACGTCGCTTTACTTGTGACCTGGCGTAATAAATATGTCGGAGTCAACGAGAGCGACAAGCACTTCTTCTCTGTCTATCCCGGCCATGCTTCGGCTCCGGACTTCGTGAAGATGTACTCTTCTCCTATCAGTTTCTTCTGCTCCGACCTTCC